>JAZNGK010000050.1:0-5754 GCA_045576395.1 Faecousia sp.
CATTGTGTATTGGGTAACGGTGGTTTCATCGTTTCGCGAAAGCGGTACATAGGTATGTACCGGCTCGGCCGTAATCACAACACCGGCCGCATGGGTCGAGGTGTTTCTCGGCATACCCTCTAAAGACATGGCGGTATCGATGAGCATTTTTACCCGTTCGTCCCCGTCGTACATCTCTTTGAGCTTAGGCGATACCTGCAACGCCTCTTTGAGCGTAATATGCAAGGGCATGGTCGGCACCAGCTTCGCCACCACATCGGCTTCTCCGTAAGTAAAATTCAAGGCACGACCCACATCACGAATGGCTCCGCGCGCCGCCATGGTGCCGAAAGTGGCAATCTGTGCCACATGGTCAGCGCCATACTTTGCCATCACATAATCTATTACCTCGCTACGACGCTCTTGACAGAAATCCGTATCGAAGTCCGGCATACTCACGCGCTCGGGATTGAGGAATCGCTCAAAAATCAAGGCGTATTTCATGGGGTCCACTTCGGTGATGTGCAGGCAATAGGCTACAATAGATGCCGCACCGGAGCCACGCCCGGGGCCTACGGGAATCCCCTGCTCCTTGGCGTAACGGATAAAGTCCCATACGATTAAGTAGTAATTTACATACCCCATACGGCTGATGACACCGATTTCATATTCCAATCGCTCCCGATAACTATCAGACGGATTGGGGTAGCGCTCTGTAAAGCCGTCTTCGCACAGCTTGCGGAAGTACGCCTCATTGGTATAGCCCTCCGGCACAGGGAACAAGGGCAAATGGTATTTATTGAAGGTAAATTCCAAATTACAACGCTCTGCAATTTTCTCCGTATTAACAAAGGCCTCATCGCAATTCGGGAACAATTCGCGAAGCTCGTCCTCGCTTTTTAAGTAAAATTCATCGGTTTGGAATTTCATGCGATTCGGGTCGTCCACAGTTTTGCCCGTCTGCACGCACAGGAGCACATCCTGCATCCTTGCATCCTCTTTGCGGAGATAATGGGCATCATTGGTAACAACAACCGGCAAACCCGTTTCTCTTGCAATCCGCATAACCCCTTGGTTAACAGGCTTCTGCTCCGGAATACCATGGTCCTGCAATTCCAAATAGAAATTATCCTGCCCGAAAATATCGGCAAGCTCCAAAGCATACGCCTTGGCCGCGTCATAGTCCTCTTGCAATAATCTCTGCGGAATAGCGCCGGCCAGACAGGCAGAGGTGGCAATTAGGCCTGTATGGTGTTGCCGCAACAGCGCCAAATCCACTCTCGGCTTGCCGTAAAACCCCTTCATAAAGGCTTGAGATACCAAATAGCACAGGTTTTCATAGCCTGTCCTGTCCTTGCACAGCAGCACAAGGTGGTACGGGTCGTTATCAATGCCATGCACCCTGTCGGACATTTCACGCGGTGCTACATACACCTCACAACCGATAATCGGCTTCACACCTGCCGCCTTTGCCGCCTTATAAAAGTCAATACAGCCATACATTACGCCATGGTCGGTAATGGCAACGGCAGACTGCCCCAGCTCTTTGACGCGGTCCATAAGTCCTTCAATCCGGCAGGCACCGTCGAACAAGCTATATTCCGTATGCAAATGTAAATGAACAAAGCTCATAGGTTTCCCTCCTGCGCCATTTGTACCAGCTTCTTCAGCCGATGGTTCATAGCAGGCTTACTAATGGGCGGTTGCATCATTCCTGCCAATTCCGTTAACGAGGCCTCCGGATTTTCTTCGCGTGCCCGAACGGCCTGTTGAAGCTTTATCGGCAAATTTTGGTATTTGCCGCTTTCTTTCAATATGCGAATGGCAGACAACTGCTCTTGCGCCGCCTCCACCACTTTAGATGTGTTGGCATCATCGCAATTACAGCGACGATTGACCTTGTTATTTAACTCTTTTTCCAGCTTCGCTTCCATAATGCCCATGGCGGAAATCGGTGCGCCCAAATAGGTTAAGCAGTCGGAAATCAAATCGCTCTGCTTCAAATAAAGCACATGCCCACCGCTACGGGTGGCGTACTTCGGCTGAAAGCCCAGCACCTCATGCATCAAGCTGTTACATTCCCGCGCCACACTGCTGTGCGTGGTTGCCAGCTCAATATGATAGCCTTTAATCGGGTCTGTAACGGAACCGCCTGCCAAAAATGCGCCCTTCAAAAAGGCATTCTTACAGCAATCCTCCTCCACCACAGGAAAATTGATATGCAACGACAGCGTGTCCTTTGCGTTAAAACCATAGGAAGCCATAATGCGATGGATTTTCTCTTTATCGGTAATTTGGAAATTCAATTTTCCCGATGTTTCGCCCTCGGGAAGGCGGTCAAAAGCAATACCAAACGCTTTTTTGAACAGCTTCGGCAATATCTGTGCAAATTCACGACTTTCGGTGATAATCCGAATACCGTTCCAACGGAAGCTGTTGCAAAACAGCAAGATGCCAAAGCACTCCGCCAAGGCACAACAATGCTTTGCCGGAATATAACGGCAGATTTCTGCTTTTGTATTGCCGGAAAAGGAAATAGCCATGGCGCGCTCCTTTCTACCAAATACAGACCTCCGGCTCCAAACGGATACCGGTTTGTTCAAACACCTTGCCGGACACTTCCGCCAGCAAATTCTTAACATCCTGGGCAGTTGCACCGCCCATATTCACCACAAAGCCTGCGTGCTTTTCCGATACCGCGGCATTACCGATTTGATAGCCTTTCAAGCCCGCCTGGTCAATCAGCGCGGCGGCATAGCCACCTACGGGTCGCTTAAAAGCAGAGCCGGCAGAGGGCATATCCAGCGGTTGTGCGTTTCTGCGGCGATGCATAAGCTCCTGCATAACCGCATGAATCTCCTCCGTCGGTTTGGGCGTTAATGCAAAGGTCGCGCGAATCACAATGCCATGCTCTTGTGTAAGGCGGCTATGGCGATAGGAAAAATCCATTTCCTCTGCCGTATACACACGACACGCACCTGTTAAGTCCATTATCTCCACTTGGCTACACACTTGACAGATTTCTCCCCCATAGGCGCCGGCATTGATATATACACCGCCACCGACCGAGCCGGGAATCCCATGCGCAAACTCCAGACCGGACAAACCCAGGCCGGATGCAAACACAGCCGCCCTTGCCATACTCACACCGGCAGATACCCGTATATGGGTCGCGTCCGTCTGCTCCAAGGTTTCTTCACAGTCCTTTAGGCAAATAACCAAGCCGCGTATGCCGGCATCGGGCGCAAGAATGTTGGTTCCTGCACCTAAAATAGCAGGCTTACAGTCCAACAAAACGGACACTTGCAAAAGCTCCCGAAGGGCATCGACCGTTTTCGGAAATGCCATCACCTCTACCGGTCCGCCGATACGAAACGAGGTGTGCTTTGCCATAAGTTCTTCCAGACGAAGTTCAATATGGGGCAATAATTGGGTTATTTTCTGCTGAAAATCAGTCATAATTGTCATAAACTCCTCCGGGCGTATGATTATAGTCAGTATATCATATTTACGCAGAATATGCAAATATTCCGGCCGGTATTTTTTCACGAAAATAAAAAAACAGCCGGATGTTCCGCGAACATCCGGCTGCGCCTATGTAGATTTACTTTTCCACAATCTCCAAAAGCTCCATGGGACAGGCTTTTACGCAGATACCGCAAGCGATACACTTGCTTGTAGGACCTTCCTTAGGGGCAACCATAACCTTCATGGGGCAAACCTCTACGCACTTACCACAGGAAGTACACAGCTTCTTGTTAATCATATAAACGCCCTTCGGATTTTGGGTAATAGCACCGACCTCACACGCCTTTGCACACTTACCGCATTGGATACAGGTCATAGGCTTGGGCGCACCGTTTTTCTCAACAATTTGGATGCAGGACAGGTCTTGATGAAATTCCTTGTAGAACGCCTGCGAACAAGCGGTAACACACTCCAAACAAGCCATACACGCAACATCTTTTTTAACAGCGAGCTTCTTCATAGAAAAGAATTCTCCTTTATCTCATATATTTCCCAACTATTATACTCTAAGAAACACAAAATTTCAATGGTTTATTTTCGAAAAAACAGAAATAACCCGCGTATCATTACCAAATTTTTCCTGTGTAAGGTGGCATTTGCGGGAAATACTATTTTTGAAGTCTATTGTTCAAGGAGGATTCTTATGAAAAAAATTGCCATTTGGGTCATGGGGCTTGTACTTTCCATTTCTTTGTGCGCCTGCGCTTGTACCAATAATGCACCGGCTACTACACCGAGTTCTACCAATTCCACAGGCACAAGCAACGCTATGCCCACAGAAACCATGACCATTCCCGTACCGGAAACCAATATTCCCGACCCCAGCGTTGACACAACCTTGCCCGGCGGCACACCCGACGGTGGAAACGGCACCACCGGCAGAAGCAATACCCCTCCCATGTAATCGGGCAAAACCAGGATGCACAAGCACCCTATTTTTTATAAAATATTTACATAACGCAACAGGTTCTTTTACATACGCTCTGCCGCCTGTGTAACCAGCGAAAGAGCATCTGCGTCTTCGTCTTGCCACGCACCGATGATGCTACTGCCTGCACAGGCAATCGCGCCATGACCCAGCCTGTCAAAGGCAAATGAGCAGTTTTTGGCGTTTGCACCGGAATAATCAAAGCCGTCAATCAGCAGGAACATGGACGGGTACTTCGCCCTGGGCGTACGCAAGCTATCGGCTGAAGTGGCAGGGCCGATTCCACCGATGCGACTATATCCACCCTTGCCGATAAATTCCTCACCCAGCCGTTTGGTCATATCCCCTGCCGCCATATAGACAAGGCGAGTGCCGGTGAGCAAATCCTGCATTTCCGATGCGGATTTGTTCGCAGTTCGCAACGCGACAAACAGGTCCTTATCATTCCTTTTCAGTTGCTCTGCAAAGGGTTTGATTATGTCGCTACCGATGTAGCAATTGAGCACCAAGCCGTCAAAGGCAAACGCATCAAAAATCGCATCGGCAATACAAACCGCATCGTGCGGCGCATAGATTTCCGGCGAATCCAGCAGGACATAAAATCCCTCCTCCTTGGCAAAGGACAGAAGCGATTTGAGTGTTTCTATGCCTGTAACACCTGCAACGGCAAAGCTGCCAAAGCCAAATCGCACAGCGGGCACTTCCCCTTTCAGCGCGGTGAGCACCGCCCTGGCATAAGCACCATATGCCACAGGCACGCTGACATTATCCTCTAAAAACGCCGGCGGAATTTGGGATTTTACAAGAGAGAACGCAACCATGGACGGATTTTTCAGCTTTCGGATTTGATTTTGCAGCTTATCGACGGACATAAAAACACCCCCATTTCTTTTTTGTATTATAGCACACTTTTTTCCAATTGAAAAGGTGAGAAACCTTTCCAATCGTGTTTTTTTGACAAGTGGGAACACTAAAGGCGAAAGGAGGGGAAGCTATGCACATGAAAGGACTTGCCATCGCGCTGGGCGTTGGTGCCGCTGCCGGTGCGGTGGCGATTTTGACCATGCCCAAAAGCAATCCCACACGAAGACTCGCGGCAAAAGCGGCTGACAAAGTGGAAGATGTTGCTTGGAAGGTATCGAACAAATTGAGCGACGAATTTGACCTGTAAATGAACGAAAGGTAGACACAAAAGCTGTGTCTACCTTTTCATTTTATTTGGTTTTTAGGTTAATTTCGCCATTTTTTACCGAAATATGAATCTCGGAAATCGGATTTTCAAAGGAATCGATAATCTTCTCACTAATGGGGTCTTCCAA
>JAZNGK010000051.1:0-7615 GCA_045576395.1 Faecousia sp.
GAAGCTATCGCAGACCGCGCACATCAAATCCGCGCCTCTATCGCCACCACCACCTCCGATTACGACAGAGAAAAGCTCCAAGAGCGTTTGGCAAAGCTGTCCGGCGGTGTTGCTGTGATTAAGGTCGGCGCACAGACCGAGGTTGCCATGAAGGAGAAGAAGCTCCGCGTGGAAGATGCCTTGAATGCAACCCGCGCTGCTGTGGAAGAGGGCATCGTGGCCGGTGGCGGTACCGCACAGGTCAACGCCATTTCCGCTGTGGAAAAGCTGATTGCAAAGCTTGCCGGTGATGAGAAGACCGGTGCCAAGATTATTGCAACCGCTTTGCAGGCACCCATTCGTCAGATTGCCGAAAATGCAGGCGTAGACGGCAGTGTTGTCTTTGAGAAAATCAAGAATTCCAAGAAGATTGGCTATGGCTACAACGCCTACACCGAAACCTATATGGATATGATTGAAAACGGCATTGTTGACCCCACCAAGGTTACCCGTTCCTCTTTGGAAAATGCCGCATCCATTGCCGCTTGCGTGCTGACCACCGAGAGCCTGGTTGCCGACAAGCCCAATCCCGAGGCAGATGCCGCCGCTATGGCAGCCGCTGCGCAGGGTGGCGGAATGTACTAAGATTTATCCCGAAGACGGGCGTGCTTTTGCGCGCCCGTCTTTTTTCGTTATCGTCAACCCCAAGCAGGCGTAGGCGCGACCTGCGGTCGCCCGTAACGGGACGATATGCCGCAATCGTCCCCTGCAAGTATATGCTTTTTGAAACTGTTCAAAATAAATTTAAAATATTACTATTGACTTTTTTAGCACTCTCTGTTATAGTGTGCTTAGCACTCAAAGACACCGAGTGCTAAGCACATAAAAAGGAGGATACGCATGGAACTGACCGAACGGAAAAAGAAGGTACTGCGCAGTGTCGTTGACCTGTATATTCAAACTGCCGAGCCTGTCGGCTCCAAGGCAATTACCGAGCTGCCGGACATGAACTACTCCTCCGCAACCATTCGCAACGAAATGGCAGAGCTGACCGCTATGGGCTATTTGGAGCAGCCCCACACAAGTGCCGCTCGCGTACCTGCCGCCCCCGGTTATCGGCTGTATGTGGACGAACTGATGGCAGACTACCGTCTCAGCCTCGATGAAACGCAATCCATTAACACCGCCATTGAAGAAAAAATGCAACGCGTGGATAGGATGCTGGAAAAAGTCGCAAAATTAGTAAGTCAAGCAACGAATTTGCCTGCCATTTCCGCAACCTCGCGTTACGGTGGCGCCACAGTCAACCGCTTTGAGCTGATTTTGGCAGGACAGGGCAGTGTCATATTGGTTGTTATGCTGTCTGATGAGCAGGTGGTCAACAAGCTGATGAAGCTACCGGTGGTGGTACAGCAAAGCGATTTGCAGGTGCTCTCTGCCGTATTAAACGCCACCATGACCGGACTTTTTCCCGAAGAATTCACACCGGAATTGCTGGAACGGGTGATGAATGCCGCAGGCGGCGCATCGGCATTGGTGCCGGTGATTATGGAATTTACCGCCAACACCCTGCGCGGTCAAGGCAGTACCAATATGGCGGTTGCCGGACAGATGCGCCTGCTGGGGCATCCGGAATACCGCGATGTAGACAAGGCACAAAAGGTTATGTCCTCTCTTGACGAGGAAGCCCTTTCCAATCTGCCTGCCCTGATGCAGAACCAAAACGGCACAAAGGTGCTGGTCGGTCCTGAAAATGTCGCCCAGGAGCTGAAGGACACCTCTGTGGTGATGACCAAGTTTGACATTGGCGACGGTATGCAGGGTATGATTGGCGTGGTGGGACCCACCCGTATGGACTACGCAAAGGTTACCGCAAGGCTTTCGTATTTTGCCGAAAGTCTATCAAAAATGTTTGCAAAACCCGACCAAACGGCTCTGCCGGACGGGGAGAAAGAGGAGGCCTAAGCTGTGGCAAAGAAAGAGAAGAACGCCCCTGCCGAAGCGGTAGAGGAAACAGAAGAAGTCGTTGCGGAAGCACCGGAAATAAACGAATGGGAAGAAAAGTACAACGCCGAGCATGACAGCTACCTGCGTCTGGCGGCAGACTACGACAACTTCCGCAAACGGACCATCAAAGAAAAAGAACAATCCTACGGCAACGGCAAGGCCTATGCTGTGGAAAAGCTCCTGCCGGTCTATGACAATTTGGAGCGCGCCTTAAATCAGCAGACCCAAGACGAAGCCTACAAAAAGGGCGTGGAGATGACGATGACCCAGCTTGTCGGAATTCTCAACGGATTGGGTGTGGAGATTTTCGGCAATGTGGGCGATGCGTTTGACCCCACCATTCACAACGCGGTGATGCACACGGAAGACGAAGCTTTGGCGGAAAACACCATTTCCCAAGTATTTCAAAAGGGTTTCCGGCTTGACGATAAAATCGTGCGGTTCGCCATGGTACAGGTGGCTAACTAATTGACAGTTTTTAATTTGTATTAACTTTTCTAATTGATAGGAGGAAAATATTATGGGTAAGATTATCGGAATTGACTTAGGTACAACCAACTCTTGTGTGGCTGTTTTGGAAGGTGGCGAGGCTGTTGTTATCGCCAATGCCGAGGGCGGCAGAACGACCCCCTCTGTGGTGGCATTCTCCAAGACCGGTGAGCGTATGGTCGGTCAGGTGGCAAAGCGGCAGGCCGTTACCAACGCAGACCGCACCATCGCATCTATCAAGCGCCATATGGGTGAGGATTACCGTGTTTCTATCGACGGCAAGGGCTACACACCCCAGGAAATCAGCGCAATGGTCCTGCAAAAGCTGAAGGCCGATGCCGAAAGCTATTTGGGCCAGCCTGTAACCGAGGCTGTCATTACCGTTCCTGCTTACTTCTCCGACGCCCAGCGTCAAGCAACCAAGGACGCAGGCAAGATTGCAGGCTTAGATGTCAAGCGTATCATCATCGAGCCGACTGCCGCTGCGCTGGCTTACGGCTTGGACAAGGACAACGACCAGAAGATTATGGTTTACGACTTGGGCGGTGGCACCTTCGACGTTTCCATTTTGGAAATCGGCGACGGCATCGTGGAGGTTCTGGCCACCGCAGGCGATACCCGTTTGGGTGGCGACGACTTCGTCGAGCGCATTATGGACTATCTGGTTGCGGAGTTTAAGAAGGCTGAGGGCATTGACCTGAAAAATGACAAGGTCGCTATGCAGCGCCTGCGTGAGGCTGCCGAGAAAGCCAAAATTGAGCTCAGCGGCATGACCACCACCGCAATCAACCTGCCCTATATCACCGCCGATGCCACAGGCCCCAAGCACTTGGATGTGTCCTTAAGCCGCGCAAAGTTCAACAAAATGACTGCCGACTTGGTAGAGCGCACCTTAAAGCCCGTCCGCCAGGCGATGCAGGATGCCGGTTTGCAGGCTTCCGACCTGCACAAGGTTCTGCTGGTAGGCGGCTCGACCCGTATTCCTGCTGTGCAGGATGCCGTCAAGAGCATCACCGGCAAGGAAGGCTTTAAGGGCATCAACCCCGACGAGTGTGTGGCATTGGGCGCCGCTATTCAAGGTGGCGTGCTGACAGGCGATGTAAAAGATGTGGTTTTGCTGGACGTAACACCCCTGTCGCTGGGCATTGAAACCATGGGCGGTGTGTTCACCCGTCTGATTGACAGAAACACCACCATCCCCGTTCGCAAGAGCCAGATTTTCTCCACCGCCGCTGACGGACAGACCTCTGTTGAGGTACACGTTTTGCAGGGTGAGCGCGAAATGGCAGCTTACAACAAGACCTTGGGTCGCTTCCAGCTGACCGGCATCGCACCGGCTCCCCGTGGCGTGCCGCAGATTGAAGTTTCCTTTGACATTGATGCCAACGGCATTGTAAAGGTATCTGCAAAGGATTTGGGCACCGGCAAGGAGCAGGATATCACCATCACCGCCTCCACCAACCTGTCTCAGGATGAAATCGACAAGGCTGTGAAGGAAGCGGAGCAATTTGCCGCTGAAGATAAGGCCAAAAAGGAAGAAGTAGACATCCACAACACCGCTGACCAGGTGGCTTATCAGACCGAAAAGACGCTGGGCGAGCTGGGTGATAAAATTACCGAGGACGAAAAGTCTTCCATTCAAGCCGCTGTCGATAAGCTCAAGGAAGTGAACAAGGGCACCGACCTGCAGGCAATTAAGGACGCCACCGACGAGGTGCAAAAGGCCTTCTATGCCGTTTCCGAGAAGCTGTATCAGAACGCCAACCCCAACGGACAGAGCTGCGACCCCAACTGTGGCGGTTGCGGTGATGACGGTGTCGTAGATGCCGATTACCAAACTGTTGACTAACTCGCTAAGGGGCGGTGAAAACCGCCCCTTCAAAGCATAGAAACTGTTCCCCTGTATGAGGTGAAAATATGGCAGAAGAAAAACGCGATTACTATGCGGTGCTGGGCGTTGAAAAGAGCGCAAGCGCCGATGAAATAAAAAAGGCATACCGAAAAAGCGCGATGAAGTATCACCCCGACCGCAACCCCGGCGATAAGGAAGCGGAAGAAAAGTTCAAAGAGCTGGGTGAGGCTTACGAGGTGCTGTCCGATACGGAAAAACGCGCCCGTTACGACCAATTCGGCTTTGCCGGTGTGGACCCCAACTACGGGGGCGGTGCCGGTGGCTATGGCGCTGGTTTTGGCGGCTTCGGTGATTTCGGTGATATCGGAGATATTTTCGGCTCGTTCTTTGGTGGCGGCAGTCGACGGCAAAGCACGCAGAATATGCCCCGTCGGGGTGAGAATGTGAGCGTTCGCCTGGACCTGACCTTTGAAGAAGCCGCCTTCGGCGTGGAAAAGGAAGTGTCTGCCCAGCGGATAGAAAACTGTGCCGTATGTAACGGTAGCGGCTCTGCCGACGGACAGACCGAAACCTGCTCCCAATGTCGCGGCTCCGGTCAAGTGCGTACCACGCAGAATTTTATGGGTTTGCAAATGCAATCCACCACCACCTGCCCCCAATGCTCCGGTCGCGGTAAAATCATCAAAACTCCCTGCGATACCTGCCGTGGCAAGGGCAAGGTGCGCCGTACCCAAAAAATCAAGGTCAAGATACCTGCCGGTGTGGACAACGGGCAAACCGTTCGTATGCGCAATGAGGGCTGTGTCGGCTTTAACGGCGGTCCCAACGGGGATTTAATGGTGGATATTTACATCAAACGCCATCCGATTTTCCAGCGCGACGGTACAGATGTCTATTGCCAAGTGCCCATTACCTTTACCCAGGCGGCATTGGGCGCGGAAATTGAAGTACCCACGCTGGACGGAAAGGTTAAGTACGAAATCCCCGAGGGCACCCAAACAGGCAAGGTCTTTACTATGTTTGGCAAGGGTATCCCCTCGGTGAACAATCCCAAGCGACGGGGCGACCACCGCTTCACCGTTGTGGTGGAAACGCCCACCAAGCTCTCCAAGGAGCAAAAGGAGCTGTTGCGCCAATTGGACAGCACCTTGGACGGAAAATCCAGCCCCCAACGGAAGAAGTTCTTCGATACCATTAAGGATTTTTTTGATTAAGAAAAGGCGCAACACAAGCGTATAAAAAAGCCCAGAGGGAACTCCCTCTGGGTTAAAATTTTGCCTGTATGGTTGCAAGGCCCTTTTCTAAGGCACTATCCGAAACGACTGACAAGTACCCTTCCTCGGTGGTACTGCCATGGGGCACCGCCCATGCGCCTGCATCTGTACCCACAGCCAAAAGACCGCCAATCGCATCAAATGCGGAAACTGTTTCCAGCGCATTTTCCAAAATATGCTGCACTGCCGATTCGGAAAACCGACCCGTACCGCGCAAATTTCCGATGGTGGACAGCGTGGGCACCCAAACGGTGCCGTTTTCCTGCATCGCATACAGCGCCTCTTTCGGCAGGTATGCGCCATGTTCCACAGAATCCACACCGTACGATGCCGCAACAAGGACGCTCTCCCCGTTGGCGTGCGCCATAACCGCCATGCCCTCTTCGTGGGCAATATGCACAAGCTCCCGAATCTCCCCGTCCGAAAGACCTTGCTCGGTCAGCACGCCATATTGGTTAAAATCCATCAGTCCGGAAATCATGATTTTAATGAAATTACCGCCTGCGGCTCTCGTTTTTACCACCAAATCGGCATATTCTGCCATTGTTTCATAGGTCGTGCCGATGAAACTGCCGTAATGCCCCAATTTACAAAGCGGAGCAAGCGGTGTGCGGTAGCGGATACCGTATTCCTGTGAAAGCGCTCTTGCTTTTGCGCCCACGCCCCACCTATCGCCCCCGTCGCGCAGGTAGGTATAGCCAAGCGACCGGTACCGCGCCAAGACTTTGCGTATATGCCCTTCATCGGGCGCGATGCTATGGCGGTGGATTGCCTCCTTCCAATTCACACCGTCAAGCACCATATGTATATGGCAATCGGCACGCATTTTTCTCACTTCCTTTCCCATCAGTATAGCAAAAGCCTAATAATTTGTAAACTTTTTTCTCTTTTACTTGCAATCTCCAACAGATTTGGTAAAATAAGTAGTTAGAAAATAAGAGGAGGAACAACTTGTGATACGACGACTTGCCCGAAGTATTCGGGAATATGCCTGGTCTGCCTTTCTAAGCCCCCTGTGTATGGTAGGCGAGGTTTATATGGAAGTGCAAATTCCTGCCGTCCTTGCAAAAATTGTGGACTACGGTGTGGAACTGCGCAATATGACTGCGGTTTTGCAGTACGGGGCGCTCCTTGTGCTGTTTGCGCTGTGTTCGCTGGGCTTTGGTGTGGCATCGGCTGTCTTTGCCTCGCGTGCAGGCACAGGCTTCGGCAAAAATCTAAGGCAGGATATGTACCACCGCGTACAGACCTTTGATTTTCACAACATTGACAAATTCTCCACATCCTCTATCGTAACACGGCTGACCACCGATGTTGCCAATTTGCAGATGTGTTTCCAAATGTGTATCCGTATGGCAATCCGCTGTCCGATGATGCTGATTTTGGCGTCCTACAAGGCGTTTTCCATCAGCCCCCGTCTATGCCTCATTTACGGCATTGTCCTGCCCCTTTTGGCGATTGCCCTGTTTACGCTGATTCAAATGGTGCGCGCAATTTTTGACCGCGTTTTCAAGACCTACGATTCCCTGAACAATGTCGTGCAGGAGAATTTGCACGGTATCCGCGTGGTCAAGGCCTTTGTCCGCGAGGAAGAGGAGTCCCGTAAATTCACCACCATTTCCAAGCAGGTGTTTTCCGATTTTTCTAAGGCAGAACGGATTATGGCATTCAACGCGCCCTTTATGCAGTTGGCGATTTACACCTGTATTTTAATCATTTCCTATCTGGGCGCCACGATGGTCGTGCGCTCCGGCAACAATCCCGAATTGGGCTTGACCACAGGTCAGCTTAGCTCTATGTTCACCTACAACGGACAAATCCTAAACTCCTTAATGATGCTGTCTATGGTCTTCGTTATGCTCACGATGTCGCGCGCGCCTCTGCGGAGAACTTATGAAATTCTTACGGAGGTGCCGGATTTGGCAGAACCGAGCGACCCCGTTACCGAAGTTCGCGACGGGTCTATCTCGTTCCGGAATGTATCCTTCCGCTACGCCAAAGAATCCGACCGTAA
>JAZNGK010000052.1:0-7503 GCA_045576395.1 Faecousia sp.
CAATTCTGCCAGCTTGGCCTTCAGTTCGCTCATAGCCTGTGCGTACTCAGCATCGTTGGGAGCCTTGCCATGCCAACCTGCATCGTTCTCCATAAAGGACACATCCTTGCCCTTGACGGTATTCATCACGATAGCAAAGGGCTTGCCCTTTGTTTCTCTTGCCTTGTTGAATGCGGCTTCCAGCTCGTCAAAGTTATGTCCGTCAACAGTGGCAACCGCAAAGCCAAAGGCTTCCAGCTTGTCCACGATGGGATAGGGGCTCATAACATCGGCAATATTGCCGTCAATCTGCAAACCGTTGTTGTCCACGATGATGCAGAAATTGTCCAGATTATAATGGGCAGCTGCCATGCAAGCCTCCCAAACCTGACCCTCTTGAATTTCGCCATCGCCCAGCAGAGCGTAGACACGATTGGTCTTGCCGGTATGCTTGGCAGCCAATGCCATACCTGCGGCAACGGATACACCCTGACCCAAGCTACCGGTGGACATATCCACACCGGGAACGGTGTTCATATTGGGGTGGCCCTGCAGGTAGGAGTCGATATGCCGGAAGGTGGGCAAGTCTTCCACGGGGAAGTAACCACGGTTGGCAAGCACAGAGTACAGGCCGGGGGTGGTATGACCCTTACTCAGAACAAAACGGTCCCGATTTTCCCACTTGGGATTCTTGGGGTCGATATTCATTTCCTTAAAATACAGATAAGTGTAAACCTCTGCCGCAGACAGACTGCCGCCGGGGTGTCCTGCTTTTGCACCGTATGTAGACTCAATTACGCCCATACGCACCTTGCAAGCAGTAATTTGCAATTGCTTCTTTTCGCTGGAAGTCATGGTTTTCCTCCTTGTATTATCTAGCCCGAATCGGGCCATTCGGATTGCGGAAAGCCCACAATCATTTAGTATATCATATCACCAAAGTACAAAAGTTGCAAGCACTTTGCGGTTTTTTTTAGAAATATTTCCGCTTTCATTTGTCGGCATGCGCTTTCTCGCGGAAGACCACATACTTATAGAACAGAAATTCCAGCACAAAGTTCGCGACCATGGTTAAAAATTCCACCAAAAGGCCGTTCCAACCTGCATTTGCCGCCAGCTGACCCAGCCATGCGGACACGGGTGTAAACACCAAATAGAAGCCTGCAACCTTCAGCATTGCTATTGGTACATTGGTTGCCGATTGGAAGGTGTACTTTCGATTCAGGGTAAAATTCCAAAGCACCGAGAGCGCCAAGGCTGTAATATGGCACACCCAAAACAGGCTTTCTTTGCTGTCAAACAATACATTATATAATAATGTAAAGCTGATTGCTTGAATGGCGCCGGCAGAGATAGAGAACAGGCCGTATTTTACCGCCTGCCACAGAGATTTTTTAGACACGGTAATTCCCTCCTTACGGTTTCTTTCATCAGTATAGCACAATTTTCGCAAATGGCAATATGCGAGCAAGCAAAAAGGGCGTGCTGAGCACGCCCTTTGGGAGATTTTTTCTGTTATTCCGCCTCGTTGGGTGTATCCTCTGCGGGGGCTACCTCTAATGTGCTTGCCTTCTTTGCCAACGCCTTCTTAATGAAGATGTACGCCAACAACAGGCCGACCGCAGACAGGAGCATCACGACCGTGCGAATTATCATACCCGTAGTAAAGACAGACAGCAGAGAGTCGACCAACGCACCGACTATCGGTTCTCCTGCGGCAAGAGTATCCAACATAGACGCGCCGAACAGCAAGCCCACGCAAAACAGGATTCCAAAGCCTGCGCCCACAAACAAATCCACCGCCAACCAGCGGAAGCCGCGGAAACCGCAAAGACGGCAGACAAAAATCAGACCGGACAGCAGAACAATCGCGCCGATGATTGCCAGCTTAATCAAATTCTTCTTCGCGATTATCTTGAACACCAGCTCCAATTCCGGACTGTTCTGCATAACCTCCTGCTTAATTTCCTCGGGCTTGGGCAAAGCGCTCACAATTTCCTCGGCACCCTCGTCGATTGCCTTTTGGATATTGGCCTTTATCTCCGCTTCGTCCATATTGGCAAGCTCGGGGCTTAATTCCTTCAAAATGCCGACAACCTCGTCGATATTGTCGTTTACAATGGTTTTCAGCTTTTCCGCATCAAATTCGGGCGCCCGATTACCGCCACCGAAGGCATTTGCCATATCCTTGGTGTAGCTGTCAATCAGCTCTTTTGCCACCTTAGAGGATAAAATCTTATCCAACTGCTCCGGCGTTACATTATCGCCCAGCATACCTGCCAGCACATCGGCAGGCGTTTGCGGCTGAGAAACCGTAGAGAGCGTTACCACCTCGGGCTGTGCCTGGGCAGACGGAGCGCCTGCAGTCAGGCTATCGGCAAGTACATTGGTGATGGTTTTCGCATTCAATAAAGACAATGCCGACAGAACCATCGGGGAAACAATCAACATGACAACCAATATAATACTCAGTAGCCAGGCGGCGATAATTCCCAATACGTTCCACACTTTTTTGTTGCTGTCCATATTTTTCTCCTTCTTTTTCGGAAAAATTTTCTGTTGCCACCCTCATTATAACACCACAAAAAGAAAATACAAGCCATTTCAAGAAAGCTGTGGCAAAATTTTTGTGAAAATAAATAAAAAAACTATTGAAAAAACAAAAGATATATGATAAAGTATCTATACGTATAGCTGACGGCATTTTTACAAGTGTACAAAATAAACCGCAACTATACATACATTATAATAATATATACATATTATTAAACTGTTCTCCCCCGCGCTGACGCCCGATAACTTGCAGAAATGGGCCGCTGCCCGCTTGCCTCGGAAAGGCAAAAATCCATAAATAGACAAGGACTTCACCTTGTCAAAATAATAAAAAGGAGATTTATTATGAAGAAAAGAATCTTTGGCCTGTTGCTGGCGCTGTGCTTGATTATCAGCCTGCTGCCCGTAACCGCACTCGCTGCAGACCCCAAGTCCGCTACCATTCGGTTTGGTAAAAACGGTGTCGTAAACGACGGTTTTATCGAACTCACCGTACAAAACGATGGTGTGGCAAAGTACCTGACCACCACCGCAGAAGGCTACATGTCCGAAATTGACGAAACAACCGCTACCGCCAACGGCTGGAGCGCAAAGTTTGTTTACGGCACTGAGGATGATGCTGTCGCTACGCTGACCTTGAACAACAAGAAGTTCAGCAGTAAGCACTTCAATGTCATTAACGTCGACGGAGGCACAAACAACTTCCCTCTTAACATTGATATCATCGGTACCTGCGATGTTGATGCAACCACCACCGCAAAAACTCAGACCGCTATCAACTCCAAGACCACCGGCAAGATTACCATTCAAACCTCTGCCGAGGCTACTGAAACCGCTACCCTGAACTTGACCTACCGTAACCAAAACGAGTTGGGAGCGATTAGCGCCGTTGGCGATGTAGAAATCAAGAACATCAATCTGAACATTATCGGCAATGACGATGCCGGTGAGTACGATTGGCGTCATGGCATCCGCATTAAAAACGGCGGTAACTTGACCATCGACAAGGCAACTGTGGACATTCACGCAAACAGAGGTGCTGCTATCTGGACTTCTTTGAATGGCGCAACCGAGGGTGCAAATGTTACCATTATTGATTCTACCGTAACAGCTACCGCTACCCACAGCAAGAGCCCCATCACCGCCGATGGCGAAATCTCCATCGACGACAAGACCACCATTGAACTAGCCCACAACTTCCCCGGCGGTGCCGCACAGGCTGCCTTCAGTAAGCAGCCCACCTTGGCTTCCGACAAGATTCAGGTTGCTACCTCTGCCGCTAGCATCAACGACGAAGGCGAAATCACCAAGGTAAACGGCAAGCTAAAAGTTTACGAGGAAAAGAAGTATAAGAGCTATGTCTACTTCAAGATGGGTCCCGATGTCGTTCCCGTCACTCCCGACAGCACCGGCACCACCACTGGCACCGGCACCGGCACTGGCACTGGCACCGGCACCGGCACTGGCACTGGCACTGGCACTGGCACCGGCACCGGCACTGGCACTGGCACTGGCACTGGCACCAACACCAATAACAGCCCCGCTACCGGCGATAGCTTCAACCTCGCTTTGGTAACCGCTCTGTTGCTTGTTTCCGCAATCGGTATGGCAGGCGTTAGTGTAATTAGCAGAAAGCGCGCATAATTCACCTTATATATAAAGGGTTCGGGCACCCCAAGCGGTGCCCAAACCCTTGAAATATTTGCTAAACACAAAAGGAGAATGATTTATGAAGAAACTCTTCGGCTTATTGCTGGCGCTGTGCCTGATTATCGGCCTGCTGCCCGTAACTACATTTGCTGCGAGTGAAAAAGCATATCTGAAACTTGCACACTTAACGGCAGCGGAGCTCGCAGACGGCCAAACCAAGTATTATAAAACTGACACAAACAACTATGCCCAAAACGCCACCGGTGTAGAGGATGCCACGATTATCGCTACCTACGAGGACGGCGTGCTTACCTTAACCCTGAAGGGTGTAACGCTTAAGGACCATAACCCGAACTACGGTGGTTTTAACATCCTCATCTTCGGCAACAGCACCTATAACGATTTCGATGTGGACATCGTGATTGACGGTGCTTGTACTCTGGACTGCACAGCCGGTGGTTACGGTGATTTGGCAATCAAGTCCAATATTACCGGCGTTCTTACCATTGAAGATACCGGCGAAGCAGACGACAGCCTGACCATTAAAGACAAATCCAGCGCTGCAACCCAACGTACTGTTGATTTGAGTGGAGACCTTGTAATCGACGGTGCTAAGGTTTCTGTGAAGGACCGTTCTGGCGATGGCGGCTCTGCTATCGGTGCGAAGAATGTAACCGTTCAAAACGGCGGTGAACTTACAGCTTTCGCTTACACCCGCTCTGTCATTGTTACAACCGAGAATATTACCATTGAAAACTCTTCTTTAACTGTATCGAACAAAGGTGATTCTCCCCTGTTGAATGCCACCGGCAACATTAACATTACAAACAGCTCTGTGCTGGCGGGCACAAATGATAGTGGTAAAGACGGTTCCACCGTATTCAACAAAGCACCTAACCTGGATTTCACAGCTTCTAACAATGTATACACCTTCGAAGGCTCCATTTCGAGTCCCTCTGTTTCTGGCTCTGACTCTACCTTGGGCGAAATCGATGCAAGCGGCATCACCGGTAATAACCTGCTCAAGACATACAATGCAGCGTATGCAACCACCGGCGCTTACGCCTGCTACCGTTACTTCAACATCGCCCCCTGTGCACATACAACCATCACAGACCACGACGGCGATTGCACCACTGCTGAGCAGTGCTCCGTCTGTGGAACATCTTTCGGCACCGCCGAGGCAGCCCATGTAGGCCCCGACCAGACCGACTGCACCGTAGCCGTTGCTTGTACCAACACCGGCTGTACCAAGAATGTGCACGAAGCTACCACACATACCGGTGGCACCGCAACCTGTATCGCTAAGGCTGTATGTACCGTATGTAACAACTCCTATGGTGATTTTGCTGCCCATACTCCCAAGGCAGGCGAATATGCTTGTAACGTAGCACATCCCTGTGCTGTTGAAGGCTGTACCGCTAACTACCGCGATGCCGGCGTACACACCGGTGGCACCGCAACCTGTACCAAGAAGGCAGAATGCTCCAGCTGTGGCGTAGAATACGGCGAGCTGGCTGCTCATACTCCCGAAGCTGACGACAAGGATTGCGCCACCGCAATCAAGTGCTCCGTCTGTAAGGCTGAGACTACCGCTGCTAAGGAGCACAAGTACACAGACAATTCCGATACCACTTGCGACAACGCAGGCTGTGAGCACGCCCGCAAGGTAGATGCTCCCACCACCAAGCCCAACACCAACAACGTTCCCCAGACCGGCGATAGCTTCAATATGGTTCTGTGGGTTTCCCTGTTGGCCATTTCCGTAGTTGGCTTTGTTTCCCTGATGGTATTCCGCAAAAAGCACGCATAATTATTTTTCCGTAAGCCATATAAATGGGTGGAGGACACCCTAACCGGTGTCCTCCACTGTGCAATTTTCACAAAATAAAGAGGAGGTGGTTTTTACGAAGAAGAAACTCTTCGGGCTACTGTTTGCAATCTGCATACTCGTTGGCCTATTAACCGCAACCGCATTGGCAGAGGAAGCAGAATATTCAGATGCATACATTAAGTTAGGCTACGCTAAGGAATTAACCCTAACGAACGGAGACGTGAAATATATTAAAACTAGCACCAGCACCAGCGCCGATCCATCTGATGCTAATCCAACTACCGCCAACATCATTATCAGCTACG
Source organism: Faecousia sp. (assembly GCA_045576395.1). GTDB lineage: Bacteria > Bacillota > Clostridia > Oscillospirales > Oscillospiraceae > Faecousia. The sequence goes on from JAZNGK010000052.1 coordinate 6,322, forward strand.
ACAAAACCAAGGGCAAAGTTACTATCGAATTAAAGAGTGTAGACTTTAAAAATCAATATGGGCTAATCACCCTTGGCAAAACCAACTATAACAACTTTAGTGTTGATATTATTGTTTCCGGTCCTTGTAGCATTGTTTCCGCATATAATCTCCACCCAATAACATCTAGCATCACAGGTACGGTTACCATTTTAGGCGACGATAACGATGCGACGGATGACCATTTAACCCTTTCTTGTAGCTATGGCACACGTCTTCCTCTTAATTTGACAGGTAACCTTATCATTGATGGCGTAAAACTTACTGCAAAACAAACTACTGCTTCATACACTGGCTCAGCCGGTGGCTCTGCTATCAAAGCCCAGAATGTAACTATTAGAAACTCCCCTGAAGTTACATTATATTCGTCCTGGGAATATGCTATCAACTCAACGGGAAGTGTCCTTGTTGAAGACTCCACATTAACCATGTCTAACAACTATAATAAACCCTTAATAAACCTATCCGACACTAATAATACTATCGAATTCCGTAACAGTACTGTTACCGGTGCTAACAAGCATACCAACGGTAGTATGTTTAGCAAAGCACCCGAGTCCTTTACCGGATGTTTGTTTGAGGGTAGTACCTCTACTGTATCGGTCGATACTGCTACCGGTAGCTTTGATGCAAGTTCGCTTACAAAACTGACTACATATGATGCAAGCCTTACAACTGCAGTTTCCGGTCGATACCATTACTTCAAGATTACACCTTGTTCTCACGAGAATCAGGTTATTCAAAACGGTGATTGTACGAAAGATTGGCTATGTACGGATTGTAATACAACCGTTCTAGGTTCAGCCAACAACGAACACACTGACCCCGGCAGAACCAACTGCGCGGAAGACATTACTTGTTTAGTTGAAGGCTGTACACATGTTTTCTACGAAGCAGGCGAGCATACAACCGATGCCGAAGATGACGACTGTTCCACACCTGTAGAGTGTACCGTATGTCATGAACCTGTCTTCGCAGCACAAACGCATACTTACACAAACAATACAGACACAAGCTGTAATAACACGCTCAGCGACGACTCTACCTGTACACACACCCGTAAACTAGCTTATGTTAAGCTTATTGACAAAGAGCACATATTGGCAGACGGTGTGCCCGTATATTATAGAGTCGGTTCCAGCA
>JAZNGK010000053.1:0-10242 GCA_045576395.1 Faecousia sp.
CGCATTCGGGATTTTTGGAAAGTAATAAGTAATAGTGAAAATGTAAGAAGTATTGCACCTTCACCACTTTTATGCTATACTACACGCAAGGTTACAATAATATATACAAACTTTAAATATGTATATAATTAAGAGCTAGAAAGGAGATCACAATGAATTATTCTGAAGTTACTCCATATATCAAGGAACTTGCGGAGTTATCTGATAGTGGCAATCACATCATTCCTGAAATGTATGTACAGCACGATGTAAAAAAAGGTCTGCGTGATCTTAACGGAAACGGTGTTATCGCCGGACTTACCGAGGTATCCCGCATCAAAGCAAAAGACAAGGATGCGGACGGGAATGAGATTCCTTGCGAAGGTCAGCTTTACTATAGGGGAGTCAACGTGCGCAACATCGTAAAGGGCTTTCTGGATGATGCTCGCCCCGGATTTGAGGAAACCATTTATCTGCTTTTGTTTTCAAGACTCCCGAGCAAAGAGGAACTTGATAAGTTTTGTGAGCAACTTTCGGTATACCGTTCCTTGCCGCCTTCTTTCGTCCGTGATATGATTCTCAAAGCGCCTGGCAAGGATATGATGAATATATTGTCGCGGTGTGTTTTGGCACTCTATACCTATGATGATAATCCCGATGATGTGTCTACCGCAAATGTTTTACGCCAATGCTTACAACTCATTGCAGAGTTTCCTTTGCTTGCGGTTTACGGATATCATTCTTTTCAACATTATCATAGAAGTAACAGCCTGTTCATTCACTATCCCAAAAAAGAATTGAAGACGGCAGAAAATCTTTTATATATTCTTCGCGAGGACGGTCAATATACGCCTCTTGAAGCAAAGCTTCTCGACCTTGCTCTTGTACTTCATGCAGAGCATGGCGGTGGTAACAATTCTAGTTTTACCACGCATGTTGTTACCTCATCGGGAACAGATACTTATTCCGTTATCTCTGCAGCTCTCGGCTCTCTCAAAGGTCCTCGTCATGGCGGAGCAAATATCAAAGTAGTTCAAATGTTTGATGATATGAAGGCAAGTATTAATGTAAAGGACAAGGAAGCTGTCAAGGATTACCTTGTGCGCTTGCTGGATAAGCAAGCATTTGACTGTGCGGGACTGATCTACGGAATGGGACATGCCGTTTACTCTTTGTCCGATCCAAGAGCAGATATTCTTAGAATATATGCCAAGCAGCTTTCGGAAGAAAAAGGCATGCAGGAGGAATATGAGCTTTACGAAACTGTTGAAAAGCTTGCACCCCAGATTATTGCAGAAAAACGTAAAATGTATAAAGGCGTTAGTGCAAATGTCGATTTCTATTCAGGTATGGTTTATAAAATGCTGGGACTTCCTTATGAACTGTTCACGCCCATATTCGCGGTTGCGAGAATCGCAGGTTGGAGTGCGCACCGCATGGAGGAAATACAGAATGCGGGCAAAATTATAAGACCGGCATATACAAGTGTAAAACCCGAAATAGCATATACTTCGTTAGAGAATAGATAGTAACATTCAATATAAATAATATAAAAATTTTCGGTTTTCATAGCCCTTTCATTCGTGTCATTAAGTCCAAACTACCCAAGAAAAAGCCTAGAACTCCAACGGGTTTTAGGCTTTCTTCTTTATCCGCTTGCGGATACAAAACGATGTTGTCTTTGCCAAATTTCGGTGTGCGTTTGGCACGCATAATTATGGTTGCAATACCCATTTTTGTGTGATAAAATGTTTCCGTTGATAAAGAAAATAAACGCCAAGAGGAGAGTGTTTATGAAATCGATAAAGAAAATGCTTTTAGGTATTGCGTTTTTAGTCGTTGCCGCGATAGGAACACCGTTTTGGGTAGCAGGTTCGGCTGTTGGCGCGGTTACCTTCATTGCCGGACTGTTCTTGGGCATTGTTTTTTGCCTGTGCGGATTCTTTGACAAATCAGAATAAGTTTTATAATTATGATTCCTATCATCTAAAAGCACTTCGTCAGAAGTGCTTTTTCCGTTCCCTCACGCTTTTGCGCAAGTAGGGTAGAGCAACATATCCGAACCCGTTTTACAAAGGGAGGTTTATTGCTCTATCTTCGTTAAAATACTCGCAAATACATAAAGTATTTGCTGTGTTTTGTGCCTTGATAGAACAAAAACCTTCTCTTTGTAAAATCTTCGACCTGAAAGCGAGAAGATTTTGGATGATTTTTGTTCTATTGGGGCGAAGGAATACTTTGTGCCTTACGAGGCACAATAGGGCAAAAAGCGCCGAAATAAGCCGCTTTCAGGCGTGTTCGGATATGTCGCTCTACCCTATGCATCAATGGTAGAAATGGTCAGCGTGGTTTCCTCCAGCACATCCAAAAGAACTCTTACCGTATCCAGCGCGGTGAACAGCGACACATTATGTTCAGTTGCAATTTGACGGATTTGCACACCGTCATTTCCGGTGCTGCCCGGGTCCTTGGTGTTAATGACATATGCAATATGGCCCTGACGAAGAGCGTTGGGAATTTCATCGCTGCCGTCGCCGATTTTCTTCAGCTCATGCGTTCTAATGCCATTGGCTTTCAAGAATTTTGCCGTACCGGCTGTGGCTTCAATATTAAAACCAAGCTGGTAGAAGCGACGGATAAGCGGAAGCGCCTCCTGCTTGTCCTTATCGGCAATCGTTGCAAACACCGTACCATAATTTTGCAGGTGCATACCCGATGCCTGCAACGCCTTATACAGGGCGCGATTCATGGTGCTGTCATAGCCGATTGCCTCGCCTGTGGACTTCATTTCGGGAGATAAGTAAGCATCTAAGCCACGAATTTTATTAAACGAGAACACCGGTGCTTTTACATACCAACGCTTTTTCTCCTCGGGGTAAATTTCAAAGATACCCTGCTCCTTTAAGGTCTTACCCAAGATAACCTCGGTTGCAATATCAGCCAAGGAGTAGCCGGTTGCCTTAGACAGGAACGGTACGGTACGGGACGAACGGGGGTTGACCTCGATAATAAACACATTGTCGTCCTTATCCACGATAAATTGGATATTAAACAGACCCACAATGCCGATGCCCAAACCCAATTTCTTTGCATACTGCAAGATAATGCCCTTGACCTTATCGGAAATGGAGAAGGTCGGATAGACAGAAACAGAGTCGCCCGAGTGCACGCCTGTGCGCTCCACAAGCTCCATAATACCGGGGACAAACACATTGTAGCCGTCGCAAATGGCATCAATCTCCACCTCGCGACCCTCAATATATTTATCAACCAAAACGGGCTTATCCTCGTCAATTTCTACGGCTGTCTTTAGATAGTGCCGTAACTGCGCCTCATTGGCAACAATTTGCATCGCACGGCCACCCAGCACAAACGAAGGACGAACCAAAACGGGATAACCAATCCGCGCGGCAGTTGCGATACCGTCTTCGATTTTTGTAACCGCTTTGCCTGTCGGCTGGGGAATCTGCAGTTCGGACAGAAGCTTTTCAAAAACATCTCGGTTTTCTGCTCTGTCGATTGCGGTGCAATCCGTACCGATAATCTTCACACCGCGGTCGGTTAACGGCTGTGCCAGGTTAATCGCGGTCTGCCCACCCAGGGAAGCGACGACCCCGTCGGGCTTTTCAAAATCGATGATGTTCATAACATCCTCGGCAGTCAATGGCTCAAAGTAGAGCTTGTCTGCGGTGGTGTAGTCTGTGGAAACGGTTTCGGGGTTATTGTTGATGATGATAGCCTCGTAGCCTGCTTTCTTAATGGTCATCACCGCATGGACGGTGGAGTAGTCAAATTCCACGCCCTGACCGATACGAATCGGACCTGCACCCAGCACGACGATTTTTTTCTTCTTTGTGAGAACGGAAGTATTTTCTCCTGTATAAGACGAATAGAAATACGGAATGTACGCGCCTGTATGGCAGGTATCGACCATACGGTATACGGGATACAGACCGTTTTCTTTCCGCAGGTTGTACACCGCAATTTCCTTTACATCCCACAGCTTTGCGATAAACTTATCGCTAAAGCCCATTTTTTTGGCTTTTTTCAGAGTTTCCAAATCACCTGCGTTCGCCTTCACAACCGCTTCCATAGCCACGATTCTTTGGATTGCCTCCAAGAAGAATGTGGTGATTTTGGTAATTTCATGGAGCTTTGTAACCGTTTCACCGCGACGGAGCAGTTCGGCAATTGCAAAGATATTGTCATCCTGGAAGGTTTCCAAATACTTGCATATTGCATCGGTTGCCATATTATCAAACTTTGCCATATGGAAGTGGCAAACACCGATTTCCAAAGAGCGCACACCCTTGAGCAAGCACTCCTCCAAGGTAGAGCCGATGCCCATAACTTCGCCCGTAGCCTTCATCTGTGTGCCTAGGGTATTGGCAGCAGATGCAAACTTATCAAACGGGAAACGCGGTAGCTTTGCGATGGTATAGTCCAGCCGCGGTTCAAAGGCGGCGTTGGTATTGGCAATCGCAATTTCCTCCAAGCGCATACCGACCGCAATCTTAGCCGTTACGCGTGCGATGGGGTAGCCCGATGCTTTAGAAGCCAATGCCGAGGAACGGGAAACGCGGGGATTTACCTCAATGAGATAGTACTCGGAAGTTTCGGGATTGAGGGCAAACTGCACATTACAACCACCCTCGATTTTCAGCTCGCGAATCAGCTTAATTGCAGAATCATTGAGCATTTTTTCATCTTTCTTGCTAAGGGTCATAATGGGCGCAACCACCAAGCTGTCGCCTGTATGGACACCGACAGGGTCAATATTCTCCATACCGCAGATGGTAATAGCATGGTCCGAGGAATCACGCATGACCTCAAACTCAATCTCCTTATAGCCCTTTACGGACTTTTCCACCAACACTTGATGCACAGGAGAGAGCTTAAATGCATTCAAGCCAATCTCTACCAGCTCTTCTTCCGAATAGGCAAAGCCGCCACCGGTACCACCGAGGGTAAACGCAGGTCGCAGCACAACCGGATAGCCAATTCGCTTTGCCGCTGCCTTTGCCTCCTCAATGGAGTAGGTAATTTCGGACGGAATAACCGGCTCACCGATGGATTCACACAGCTCCTTGAACAGCTCTCTGTCCTCGGCACGCTCAATGGACGCGCTCGAAGTGCCCAAAAGCTGCACGCGACACTCCTTCAAAATGCCCTTCTTCTCTAATTGCATAGCAAGATTCAAGCCGGTCTGTCCGCCGATACCGGGGACAATGGCATCGGGGCGCTCGTAACGAATAATTTTTGCAATATATTCCAAGGTCAGCGGCTCCATATAGACCTTATCGGCAATCACCGTATCAGTCATAATGGTCGCAGGGTTTGAGTTACACAGAACCACCTTGTAGCCCTCTTCTTTTAGTGCAAGACAGGCCTGTGTGCCGGCATAGTCAAACTCAGCGGCCTGCCCAATCACAATCGGGCCGGAGCCGATAATTAAAATCTTTTTCAAATCCGTTCTCTTTGCCATCATTATTCCTCCAATTTATAGACTGCTTTCCCGTCGCAGACGGTCAGCAAGCATTCACCTTTTAATTTCCAACCTGCAAAGGGGGTCGCCTTTCCCTTTGACAAAAATACATTCGGGTCAACCGTAAATTCCTTGCTCAAATTCCACACCGTATAATCGTTACCGATCGGAATACCAAAGCGTTTGCGCGGATTTGTGCTTAACAAATCAATAAGCTTTGCAAGGGTAATCACGCCCTGCTCTACCAAGTGCGTATACAGTACAGAAAATGCCGTTTCAATTCCCACAACGCCAAACGCGCTATCGGCAAGCCCTCTACTCTTTTCTTCCGCGCTATGCGGCGCGTGGTCTGTGGCTATCATATCAATCGTGCCGTCAACAATGCCTGCAACCAAGGCTTCCCTATCGGATTTATCTCGCAAAGGCGGATTCATCTTAAATCGCCCGTCCTCTTGCAAAAAGCTATCATCCATAGTTAAGTAATGCGGGCCTGTTTCGCAGGATACATCCAAGCCCTTTGCCTTTGCCTTGCGAATCAAGTCTACACTCTCTTTTGTCGAGATATGGCACACATGGTATGCGCAACCGATTTCCTCCACCAAACGCAAATCCCGTTCGATTTGCGCATATTCACTTTCACTGCAAATGCCTTTATGGTTGTGCGCCCTGGCATATGTACCGTCGTGGATATAGCCGCCATTTAGCAGACTGTTAACCTCACAATGGGCAACTATCATTTTTCCCAATGCTTTGGCACGCAGCATCGCCTCACGCATCATTTCATCACTTTGTACGCCCCGTCCGTCATCGGAAAAGGCAATGCAATGCTCTGCCATACCCTCTAAATCGGAAAGCTGTTCCCCTTTTTGCCCCACAGAAATTGCACCGTAGGGGTAAATATGAATCAGCGATTGCTGTTCAATCAGCTGTAATTGCGCTTGCAAATGCGCTATGCTATCCGGCACAGGGTTAAGATTCGGCATGGTACACACCGCTGTATAACCACCCCTTGCAGATGCCTTCGAACCGCTTTGAATGGTTTCTTTATAAGAAAATCCCGGCTCTCGGAAATGCACATGCACATCACAAAAGCCGGGAAAAACAGCATATTCAGAAACAGTATCGAAAGACAGTTCGCACATCAACGGTGTGCCGGAAGAAACAATGGCACCATCACAGAAGCCAACAGCCTGCAACTTCGTTCCTGCGCCCATCATCGTATACTCCCCCTGTCGTATTTTATCCATAAAAGTATATCACACGCAAGCGCCTTTGTCAAACACAGTTCGGCAAAAAAATTACACAAATTATTGCCCCTCAAGCAGGCTCTGCGTGTCCAAATCCACAAAGGGATATACACGCGTATAAACACCGTCCGTTTTCTTTACGCTACTGCGGTGCTGATTGAGCAAACGAACAATGGGATACACATCAATCCAAATCTCGGAATTGCACTCCTTTTGACTCTCATCAAACACCAACTGCATACCAAAATGCAGGTGTACGGTTTCAATGTTATTGGTATTTTCCTTGTCGGAATACCCTGTGCGACCCATAAAGCCGATTACATCACCGGGTTGCACGATTTTACCCACATACATATCCTTTGCAAAGGGCGTGTCCTTTTGCAAATGGGCATAGTAATAGTACCTGCGTGAATCAAAGGAACGAATCCCAATCCGCCAACCGCCATAGCGATTCCAGCCCATAGCCTCCACAACACCGCCCTCTACTGCGACAATGGGCGTTCCCATACTGCCCATCATATCGTGTCCTAAGTGCTTTCGTGCAAAGCCAAACGAACGGCTGTTGCCGAAATCCGAACAATGCCTGTAACCGTAGCCTGCGGCAATCGGATTGAAGGCCTTTAGTCCATAGGTCGATTTCCACTCTCCGTTAATTTCCACTGCATAGCTACCCAGCATACCGCCCAAAACAGCATCGTACGCATCGTGATAATAATCATAATATTGATACAAATTTCCCAACAGCTCTTGGGGTGATTTATCGCCCTGTAAATCCTTGACCGCCTTTTTTACCGATGCAAGCGGACATTTTCCGCCTGTTCGACAGCCTGCCAACGCCAGCGTATCAATCCAGCTGATATGCTTTTCCTGCTCCGCTGTGGCAATATCCGTGTCCATGGCATATTTCAGAGATTCATAGGGTACCGAAAAATCCACCCACTTAATCGGCTCTGCCTGGATAGACAGAATAGGCAGCATCGATATTATCAACAAAAATAAAATCCACCGTTTCACATAACCACCTCTTTGGATAGTTTTGTGAAACGGTGAAGAATTCATACCTTACAAATTATTGCAAATCCTTGCGAATACCCTCTGCGATTCGGTAAATATCGTCCATTGTTTGAATTGCGGAAATTTGCTCTTTATAAAAGCTCGCGTACGCAACGCCACGAAGATACCACGCAAAGTGTTTTCTTGCCTCTAGGCAGGTGATGTGCTCACCCTTATCTTCCAGCGCCAATTCAAACTGCCGAACCGCAGTATCCACGCGCTTAGACAGGATAGGTCGCTGATAGGAATTATCTCCTGCCAAGGCACACGCGGCATCGGCAAATATCCAAGGGTTACCGAAGGTCGCTCTGCCAATCATAACGCCGTCAGCTTTTGTCCAATTGCGACATTTCACCGCAGACTGCCCGTCCACAATATCGCCATTGGCAAGCACAGGTACGGACACCTGCTGTTTTACCTTTGCAATTGTATCCCAATCCGCAACACCGGAATAGAGCATACTGCGCGTTCTGCCGTGGACTGTGAGCATAGAAGCACCTGCGTCCTCCATGCGCTTGGCAAAGTCCAACACATTGACACTGCCCTTATCCCAACCCAAACGGCACTTGACCGTTACAGGTACTTCCACCGCCTCTACGACGGCTTTCACAATCGCTTCGGCAAGCTCCGGCGTACGCATCAAGCCACAGCCATCACCGCTGTTTGCAATCTTCGGCATCGGACAGCCCATATTGATGTCCACAAAATCACAGCCCGAGATTTCCAAGGCAAGTCTTGCACCCTCCGCCATAATGGTCGGGTCGTTACCGAATATTTGCGCACCGCAAAGGCTGCCTGCATTTTTTCGCAAAAGCGCGGCACTCTTTGCATCCTTATAGACCAGCGCGCGAGAGGATACCATTTCCGTAACGGTAATATTGGCGCCCAATTCCGCACAAATTGTCCGAAACGCCCAATCCGTTACCCCTGCCATAGGCCCTAAGGCAATTGGATTTTCCACTTCTAATGTGCCAATACGCATACCCTTCACCTCCCGAATACCGGGAGATTATAGCACAAAATTCGCGCTTTTGCAAGTCAAACGAACGCTGTCAACAGCCAAACAAGCCCTGTTAGCAACGCACCCATACACGCCCACACAGGACCATAGGCGGCAAGCTTCGGTCTATTCGTCTTTCCGGAGCTGCGCAGGAGCTTTTCGGCAGACTTTAGGAGCATCTCATCGGTTACGCCCTCTTTACCCACCGCATCGTCATTTAGTATAAAAATAGCTTGGTCAAAATGCTTTTGGTCGGGTGCGTGCACCACGATAACCTGTCTTGAAATGCCTTTTACCATACTTTACCGCCTCCTTATATTGGCAGTATTCCCATTGGTAATGATTTCATTCCTGCTCTGTGGGGCGTTTATAGCGGCCTTGGGGCTCCCACTCGGCAAGCGGCAGTCGTTGCATAGCGCCGAAAATCCGTTCCTTCAGGTCGGGATAGGTGGCAGACAATTCATATACAAGGTGTTTGATTTCTTCTCGTTTGGTATGCTTGTCCACAGGGCAACGGTTATGCAGTACAGGAAGCGCCTTTCTTGTGGCAAAGCTGTCAAGCGTGCGCTCATGGATATAAAGCATAGGCCGAATTTGGACAATTCCCGTTCTATCCAGGTCTGTAACGGGCTGAAAACAGCCAATTCTGCCCTCATAAATCAAATTCATCATAAATGTTTCCACTGCATCGTCATAATGATGACCCAGCGCCAATTTATTAAGGCCTAAATCCAAAAGCGCCTGATTCAAAGCGCCCCGTCGCATTTTCGCGCACATAGAGCAAGGATTTTTCTCCTTTCGGTGGTCGAAAATAATCGGACCAATCTCCGTCTTCACCAAATGAAACGGCACCTCTATTTCCTTACACAGCGCCTCGACACCACGAAAGTCCATACCCAAACCCATATCAACAGTAATTGCCTCAAGCGCAAAGGAATTATGGTTATATTTTTGTAATTCCGCAAGCAAAACAAGCAACGCCAAGGAGTCTTTCCCACCCGAAACGCCCACGCCGATTCGGTCGCCTGCTTCTATCATCTTATAGTCTTCCACGCATCTGCGTACAAGACCCACCAATTTTTGCATATTTGTTCCCCCGATTTTCTAAAATAGGATATGAGTATACGCGAGTATTTGGGTGAATTCGCGAGATTTTAAGAGATTAGATAGTATTCCATAAAATTTTTTCAAAAAACGGTTGACAATTCACCGCCGTTATGGTTTAATAATCAAGCGTTTTGCAGTCATTGTACTGCTTATACATGAATTTGTCAAAATAAATTAACCTATTGGAGGAACGCATAATGTCCACTACTTTGGCGAAACTTGAAACTGTTGAGCGCAAGTGGTATGTGATTGATGCAGCCGGCAAGCCTCTGGGCCGTACCGCTGTTATCGCCGCTAACCTATTGCGCGGTAAGCACAAGGTCGATTTCACCCCCAATGTTGACTGCGGTGATTATGTTATCATCATCAAC
>JAZNGK010000054.1:0-17535 GCA_045576395.1 Faecousia sp.
CCTTGGCTCACAGAACGACATGGCTACGATCCGACTTTAGCAGCGGCAGCAGCAGTTTCATTGGTAGACAACGCCCACTTGGCAAACTCAATGCGCACCTGGTCAGCGCTGGTTTCCATGACGAAATTATCGCCCTTAACATCCACAACGATACCTACGATACCACCGATGGTCGTAACCTTGTCGCCGTTTTTGATAGAAGAACGCATCTGCTCGGCTTCCTTCTTACGTTTGTTCTCGGGACGAATCATCATAAAATAGAATACGCCCACCAGAATCAGCATAGGCAGAAACATGCCCATCAAACCACCGCCCTGAGACGCACCTGTGGTTGCGTTTTCCAGAAAATGTAACATACTCAGCTAACTCCTTTATTTGTTAATAACAAATTTATTATAACATTCTTCCCATAAATTGCAAGGAAAATTTAGATTCTACGGCTCAATTTTTCAGAATATTCACATTTGAATTGGGCAAACGTGCCGTTATCCAACGCATTTCGTATGCGTTCCATCAGTTTATTGTAGAAATACAAATTGTGCATCACGCACAAACGCATGGCAAGCATTTCCTCTGCCACAAACAAATGGCGAATGTACGCGCGTGAATATCGCCGACACACAGGGCAATCGCAAGCGGAGTCAATGGGAGATAAATCCATGGCATACTTGGCGTTTTTCAGATTGATTGCGCCTTCCCAAGTGAACAGTCTTGCGTGGCGCGCATTTCTTGCCGGCATAACACAATCAAAGAAGTCCACACCTCTGTCAACTGCTTCAATGATGTTAGTAGGTGTTCCCACGCCCATTAAATAGCGCGTTTTATCTTTCGGCATATGGGGCTCGACCGCCTCAATGATATCGTACATCTCCTCCGCAGTTTCTCCCACAGCCAAGCCGCCGATGGCATAGCCCGGCAATTCCAGCTCCGCAATACGCTTCATATGGTCAACCCGAATATCTGCATAGGTGCCACCCTGGTTAATGCCCCAGAGCATTTGCGATTTGTTAACGGTGTCCGGCAGGCTGTTCAGCCTTGCATTTTCATCCTTACAGCGCACCAGCCACCGATAGGTGCGGTCGGCACTTTCCTTGACATACGAACGGGGCGCAGGATTCTCGACACATTCATCAAATGCCATACAAATATCCGAGCCTAGGTTAGACTGAATTTGCATACTTTCCTCGGGACCCATAAAGATTTTGCGTCCGTCAATATGCGATGCAAAGGTAACGCCCTCTTCCTTGATTTTCCGCAGAGAAGACAGGCTGAATACCTGAAATCCGCCGGAATCGGTAAGAATGGGGCCGTCCCAAGTCATAAATTTATGCAAACCGCCACACGCCTTTACCAGCTCATCGCCGGGGCGCAAGTGCAAATGATAGGTATTGCTCAGCTCAACCTGACAACCAATATCCTTTAAGTCCTTGGCGCTCAGCGCGCCCTTAATCGCGCCCTGTGTGCCCACATTCATAAATACCGGGGTCTGCACCGTACCGTGGGCGCAAGTAAATACACCACGACGCGCCCTTCCCTCGGTTTTTTTCAATTCAAACATACCTGTCTCCTTACATCATCGAAGTTTACGGCATTCATTCTTCACTTATACAATCAGCATCGCATCGCCAAACGAGAAGAAGCGATACCGCTGTTGTACGGCCTGTTCGTAAGCAGAAAGCACATTTTTGCGCCCTGCAAATGCCGACACCAGCATCACAAGTGTGCTCTCCGGCAAATGGAAATTGGTTATGAGTCCGTCCATCGCCTTAAATACATAGCCGGGGTAAATGAAAATTTCCGTCCATTTGGACTTTTCTTCAAAGGTGCCGTCATCGTTAACCAGCGATTCCAAGGTTCTGCAAGAGGTTGTACCCACGCAGATAACGCGACCGCCCGCTTGCCTGGTTGCATTGAGCAAGTCCGCGGTTTCCTTACTCATCATACACAGCTCCGCGTGCATATAATGGTCGGTAATCTCCTCTGCCTTCACAGGACGGAAGGTGCCTAAGCCGACATGGAGCGTTACAAAGGCTGTGTGGACACCCTTATTGCGAATTTTTTCCAGCAATTCCTTGGTAAAGTGCAGACCCGCTGTGGGCGCGGCCGCAGAGCCGACCTCGCGTGAGTACACCGTTTGGTAACGCTCTTGGTCCTGCAATTCGGCTCGAATATATGGCGGTAACGGCATTTTTCCCAGCGCTTCCAAAACCTCCATAAAAATACCTGCGTAATGAAATTCCACCACGCGATTGCCTTCCGGCAGGACATCGACAATGGTTGCTGTCAGCTGTCCGTCGCCAAAGCTAACCGTTTGACCCACCTGCAATTTCTTACCGGGTTTGGCAATACACTCCCATTTCTTATCGCCCAAGTCCTTGAGCAGCAGCAGCTCCACCGCGCCGCCTGTGGGACGGTTGCCCAAAAGCCGCGCAGGCAACACACGAGAATCGTTCATCACCAAACAATCACCGGGGTTTAGACAATCGACAATATCAAAAAAATGCCGGTGGTCCACCGCGCCCGTCTGCCGATTCAGCACCAGCAAACGCGATGCATCGCGTTGTTCCAAGGGGGTCTGTGCAATCAGCTCTTCCGGCAAATCGTACCAAAAATCATGGGTTTTCAAGTATATACCCTCCAAATTTAATCTCGCACTAAATTATAGACGATTTTTCTGCAATTTGCAACACGCAAAACTTCACGCCCTTGCATAGACTGATTTGGAGGTGTGTTTCAATGCGCAAACCGTTATTTTCAGGGGCTTGCACTGCCCTTGTTACCCCGTTTATCAACGGGAAAGTAAATTACCCCATGGCGGAGCAGCTCCTCCGCAGACAAATAGAAGCCGGCATTTCGGCTGTGGTGGTTGCAGGAACCACCGGTGAATCCCCCACCCTAAGCGACGAGGAGAAAATGGAACTGTTCCATAGGTGTAAAAAATTTGCCGGTGATAAGTGCACCATTATTGCCGGTACAGGCACCAACTCCACCGAGCACGCAGTCGCCCTAAGCATGGGTGCAGAGGAAGCAGGTGTCGATGCGCTCTTAGTGGTATCCCCCTATTACAACAAGGCAACGCCCGAGGGCCTAATTGCCCACTACCTGTCGATTGCCCACTCTGTCAGTATTCCCATTATTCTCTACAATGTTCCCACACGCACCGGTGTGGATATTCCCGTATCGGTTTACCAAAGACTTTCCAGAGTTCCCAATATTGTCGGTGTGAAGGAAGCCAGCAGCGATATTACGAAGATTCAACGCATTAAGCTGGCCTGTGAGCCGGATTTTGCCGTTTGGTCGGGAAATGACGACCAGATTGTGCCGGTTATTTCATTGGGTGGTGATGGCGTAATATCGGTGCTGTCGAATATATTCCCGGAGAAAACCAACGCGATATGTCAAGCCGCGTTCGTCGGTGATTACGAAACCGCCGCCGCGCTGCAACGCCAGCTTTTACCGCTGATTGACCTGCTGTTTTGCGAGGTAAATCCCATTCCCGTCAAGGCAGCTATGCGGTGTATCGGCTTTGACTGCGGGGATTGTCGACTACCGCTTTCCAAGCTGACCAAACAGCACCAACAGCAAATCGAGCAATATTTTGCATAAGAAAAATTGAGGCGATGTTATCCATCGCCTCAAAGTATTAAGCTTTTTTATTTCTCTTTAATTTCTTCATTTGCTGTTTCAGCTTGTTTAATTCGCGTTTTTCCTTAAATTTGGACTTCAATTCCGGCGGCTGGGGCTTTAACTTCTCCGCATCAACGGTAGATGCTGCCAATCTTTTATTGGCAAGCTCTTTAATCAGCGTATACAGAACAGATACAACAGGAATCATCAAGAACATACCGACAACGCCCATCAGTTCTCCGCCAATGGCAACCGCAACCAGCACCCACATACCCGACAGACCTACCGAAGTGCCCACAACACGGGGGTAAATCATATTGTTTTCAATCTGCTGAATGATTAGGAACATAATGACAAACCAAACTGCCAGCATTGGGTTTACCACCAAAATCAAGAAACCACCCAAAATACAGCCTGCCCATGCACCCACGATGGGAATGAATGCCGTTACGGCAATCACCACGCTAATCAGCGGAATATAGGGCATACGGAAAATTGCCATACACACAGCAAACAGCGCGCCCAAAATGCACACCTCTACACATTGGCCGGACAGGAAATTGGAGAAGGTGGAATTGGTAAGACGCAGAATACGGACAATTCTATCGGCTGTCTTTTCCGTCGTAAAGGCATACAGGAGCTTTCTGCCTTGGCGTGCCAGCGTTTCCTTTTGGAACAGGCAATATACGCTAAACACAATGGCAATCAACGCGTTAAACACACCGCTGAAAATACTGCCGATTGCCGATATTGCGCCACCTACAATGGCAGAAACACTATTGCCAAACACAGACAGGGCATCTCTCACTACGGCATCCCACTTGATATTCTCAAAATCCGTATTCTTTTGGAGCCATTCCAACAGCTCGGGATTCTCGTTTAAGAAATCCATAGCAAACTTTTGGGTGTCCATAAAGAAGTCATACAAGCTGGGAATGAGAGAATTGACCGTTTCCACAATCTGCGGAACCAGCAACCAGAACACCAAAGCCACCACCAAAAGCAGGGCGATAAAAGTCAAAATCACAGCGATAACGCGCTTTAAGTTCGGCTTGGTTAATTTTTTCAAAAGCCCGTTCTCAATTGCACGCATAGGCACATTAAGAATAAATGCCAACACACCACCAAACACAAACGGTGTCGCCACTCCGGAAATCGTTCCGAAAAAGCCCTTCACACGCTCTGTTTCGTGAAGCAGCCAATACAAGATAATACATCCGGCAACGGCAAAGAAAATGCGTCGCAGTGTCTTCTTACTGATATCCGGCATAATACACGCCCCTTTCTACGGTCAGTTTGCCCAAACAAAATGCAGAAATGATGCATACTGCTCTTTTCTACATTCTATCCTTTTCTGCGTACAGTGTCAAGCAGGTATATTTTGCTTTTTTTAATCATAAGTTTTTGACGGTAGGACACAGCAGGGAGGGAACCATATGGCAGAAACAATCGAGGAAAGAGCCTGTGAGCTGGCTGTGTACATTATTGAAACCGGTGCTACCGTCCGGACCGCTGCCCAACATTTCGGTATTTCCAAATCCACCGTACACAAAGACCTTTCCCAAAGACTCCCGCAATACAACAAACGCCTCTACCGTCAGGTGCGCCAAGTCTTAGATGTGAACAAGGCACAACGGCACATTCGAGGGGGTCTTGCAACCCGCAAAAAGTACCAACTTCAAAAAAGCAAATAAACAGCAGGGTCATCGGTGATACGATGGCCCTGTCGATTTGTTGTGGAAATTCGGCGGCAGCTGTGTTATACTAACGAAAAGGAAGTGATGGAATGTTTGAAATTACGCTGATTGCTATGGGCAAGCTAAAGGAAAAATTCTATATATCTGCCGCGGCTGAATACGAAAAACGAATGAAAGGCTACTGCCGATTTCATTTGGTGGAGTTGCCGGAAGTGCGCCTGTCGGACAACCCCTCCCCTGCAGAAATTTCTGCCGCTTTGGAAAAAGAGGCGGATACGATTTTAACCAAAATCCCAAAAGGCGCTTGGTTTTGTACCCTAACGCCCGAGGGAACACTCCTGTCCTCGGAAGCCTTGGCTGATAAAATCAAGGAAGTCAAGCTCTCCGGAAAAAGCAATGCCTGTTTTCTCATCGGTTCCTCATTTGGAATGTCTGCAAGGCTGAAAGCATTGGCGGATTTCAAGCTATCTATCAGTCCGATGACCTTTCCGCACCATTTGGCGCGTGTGATGGTTTTGGAGCAGTTATACCGCGCTGAAGCCATTCAAGCAGGCAGTAAATACCATAAATAAATGCCGGTCAATTGACCGGCATTTTCTTAAAACTCACCACAGGCGTACATCACAGCCGACAGGGCACACAGTGGCGCTGTTTCACAGCGCAGGATGCGACTGCCAAGGGTGCATATGCTTAGCCCCATCTCCTTAGCCAAAGAAACTTCTCTCTCCTCTAAGCCACCCTCAGGACCTGTAAGCAGGCTAATAGAAGTCAGCGGTTTTTCCTCTAACGCCATACGCAAGGTTGTTGCGCGTTCGTTTTCGTAAAAGAGGATTGCCTTATCTGCGCCCAGCGCCCGTTCCAATGCCGACTTGTAGCTATCTACGACCAACACATCGGGAATACACCCTCTGCCGGACTGCTCTGCCGCAGATGCCGCAATCTTTTGCCAGCGCTCCAGCTTTTTGGTCAGGCTTTTATCATCGGGACGCGACACACAGCGACTGCTGGGAAAGGCTACAATTTCATAGGCACCCAGCTCGGTTGCCTTTTGGATTACATGCTCGAGTTTATCACCCTTAGAAAATGCCATATAGACACTCACACGCACAGCCGCCTCCGAGGTTGCCGCGCGTCTGCTATTGACCACCAAGCTGATTTGACCTGCGCTCACATCGCTGATTGTGCAGATACATTCATTCCCCGCGCCATCACAAACCAGCACTTCTTCTCCACATTTTAGGCGCAAAACCTTTGCGTGGGCGGCATTATCCCCTGTTAAGACCATAAATCCGTCTTGCATTTGCTCGGGCGATACAAAAAAGCGTGTCATGATCTGACTCCTTTTAACCGATATGTTTTTTTCAGTATATCACAGTTTTATTGCAAAAACAACCCAAACTACTGCGCCAAAACATATTGACAAATCCATCTATAAGGGTTATAATACTCAAGCACTTGCGAGAGTGTTGGAATGGTAGACAAGCACGTTTGAGGTGCGTGTGGTTACGCCGTGTGGGTTCGAGTCCCATCTCTCGCACCAAAAATCCTGAATGCGAAAGCATTCGGGATTTTTACTTTTTACCTTTTCACTCTTCACTTTTCACTAAAAACACATTCCGGATTTTTGAAAGTAATAAGAAATAGTGAATAATGAAGAAGTTGTGGTATCCGCTTCGCGGATGATTGAAATAATTTGTTGCTTGAGAAAAAAGTGCTGTTTATCAATTGCAAAAGCCATTGATATTCCTCATTTTTTGCTTGAATCCTATAAAACAATTCGCACCAGAAAAGAACCACCCTTGGGTGGTTCTTTTTATTATACCGAACAAAAACTCGGCACCTTGCTATACGCAAGGCGCCGAAAACTTTTTACTTCTTGGTAATTGCGGTGATATGGGGGTTTGCACCCTGGTACCAATACAGGAAGCCCTCAACATCAACAGTATCACCAACTGCCAATGCGCCGACAGCCTTATAAACATCTGTCTCGGGGGCGGTCAGGTAGCGCTCTACGCAGAAGCTATAAGATGCGCCGTTGTAGCCCAAGGTAACATAAATATCATCACCGGGTTCACTGTTCTTGTACTCAACCTTCTCAACGGTCAGGCCCTTGAAGGCAACTTTCTCGTTCATATGGTCAATCAGCTTGTCGGTGCCCAGCAGAGCCGTTGCATCGAAAGCCTCGGCAATGAAGGTGTCGCCTGTTACGAATTCAAATGTAGCGTCCATAATCTCAACTTCGCCATCCCATTCGCCCTTGGTGCCGGTAATCTTAATCTTTGTACCGGGAACCAGCTTGGCAGCATCTTCCTCGGAACATGCCATTTCGTAAGCAAAGTATGCGCCATCCTTACTCTGGCAGTAAGCGGTAATCTTGTTGTCCCACCAAGATTGGGTAGCCTGCACATAGGTTTCTACGACAACCTTTGCATCATTTGCAGCAGCTGCAAAATCTGCATGGGACATCACATCGCTCTTAGCGGCCTCATCATTTACAGTTTCAGAGGTATTGCCTGTGGGGTCCTTTACTTCGGGCTTTGCGCAGCCGGCAAAGGCAAAGACAATTGCCAAAACCAACAGCATTGCAATCATTTTTTTCATATTGTCATTCTCCTTTTTTGTTTGTGTTTTTCAACAGCTTCATTATACATCAGTTTTTCGAAAAATCAATCTTTTTCCATATTTTTCTGTCTTTTCTTTTTTGCGGCAGAAATCGAGACATATATGCCCATAGCAAGCCAGCAGACAACCAAGCTCAAAATAAGCCAGACTGCCGCCTGCGGTAATGGGCCAAATTCCTGTTCGACGGGTTTGGCTGTAATTTGGTCAAGGCGGTAGAGCGCGGTTACATCCGCATACAGATTTTGATAATACTGCTTGTTTACATCTTCTCCGCGACGGACAGACTTGGTTACATTTTCAATCAGCTGTCCTGCAGCATTACGCAAGGAAGCAGAGCCGTTGAACACAGGCGTTACGAAAGTATTTTCCGTATTATCAAGCAAGAGCCTTGTGGCATCAATTTTGACATCATAATACAGCTGATTGTCCTGCCCTCTGCGATTCAAATAGTCCGTGTATGCCGCGCTTTCCTGCGCCTTGGTGGTAACGGGGGCGTAGCCCTCGGTCTGTGCGTAGGCAATTTGCACGGAATTGGTCAGCATAAATTGGGTGAACAGCCAGCTTGCCAGCACCTCTTGGGGATCATCCTTGTTGAACAGGCAGATTGACGGGCCTTGTGAAATCATCTGCGGATTGCGCGTATCAAACTGCGGAACGGGATAAACCACCGTTTCAAACTGCACCAATTTTTCCTCGGCAATATCAATCAGCGGTGCGTTACTTCCCATCCATGTGGCGCCTGCCGTAGAATCCACCGCAAAAATACATTGACCTGCATTCAAAAAATTGGCAGGATAGCCGTTAATTTTGAAAGTAGAGAATGCACCGACGCTTACATTGTCTGCTACGGTTTCCAATATTTCCTGCGTATTTTTATTGAAAAGGTAAATATTACCCGCATCGTCCGAGTAGCCTGCATTCATTTGGCGGAGCATTTGAATCATCATATTATCGGTGGATTTATAAATGAACGGAAGCAGCACCTTTTGCCCGTTAACGGCAAAATTACCGTTTGCGTCCTTTTTGGTTGCCGCACGACTTACTTCCCAAACAAAGTCCCAAGTTAGAGTTTCGGGCAAGGTAAAGCCGAGCTTCTCAACATAGGTTTTGTTCACATAGCAGGCCTCGGTTGAGCGCATATACGGAAGCGCATAATAATGGTTATCAAAGGAACATTCCGCCAAAAACTTGGGGACAATCTCCTGCACGGTAGGCGCATCAAACCGAACCTCACTACCCCCTAAGCCATACTGCGGATTTGTAAGCAGGTCATCAAGCGCCACCACCGTATCTGCACCCGTCAAATAGGTGGCAATATGGTCGGGATAGGTGATGCACACATTGGGGGTGGTATGTGTCGGAATGTTGGTAATGACATCGTTATAAATCTTGCCATAATCGGTATACAGGCGCAGATTTACCTTAATGTTGGGGTAAAGCGCCTCAAAATCCGCAATCGCCTGCTTGTAAATTTCCACTTGGGTTATATTCGTATCATTTTTTGCCCAAAAGGAGATTTCAAAATTTCTGGATGTATCAAAGCTTTCGGGAATTTGAAAGGCTGTGTCGGTCGTTTCATCGGAGGATTGCACAACCTGCCGCCCATGGCAGGCAGACATAGTAAACAGTGCGCTTAGCACAAGCAAAACAGCAAATAATCGTTTCATCCCTTGGTACCTCCTCGGGATACACCCTCCATAATCTTATTCCGAAACAGCAAAAACAGTACAATCAGCGGTACGGAAATGACCACACCCGCCGCCATCATAGCAGGGATATTCTCTCTGCCGAAGCCATTTTCCCGTATGGATTGGATACCGTTGGATACCAAAAAATGACTTTCCTCGTCCGTTATCAAGCGCGGCCACACATAGCTGTTCCAACACTCAATGACCTTCAAAATGGTAATGGTAATCAAGGTTGGCTTGCAGATTGGCACCATAACACGAAGCAGATACCGAAAATCCGAAGTGCCGTCCACCTTTGCCGCATAATAAAGCTCATTGGGAATTTGGGCAAAGTTCTCCTTGAGTAGATATATATAAAACACAGAGGTTACAGACGGAAGAATCAAGCCTGCAAAGGTGTTGCGCATATCCAAGTTGGTGATGGTTACAAAATTGGTAATCACTACCAACTCGTTGGGAATCATCATCAAGGACAAGAACAGTGTAAACAGCAGGTCCTTACCCTTAAACTGCAAACGCGCAAAGGCAAATGCCGCAAGTACGGTTACCGAAAGCATCAAGGCGGTGGTGAGGAGCGTGAAAATCAAGGTGTTAAGAAAATACTGCGCCAGCGGTACTGCCGTAAAGGCGTGGACATAATTTTGCAGTGTTGGTGAAAGGGTGAACAGCTGTGGGATATACTCGGCATTGTACGCGCCATAGCTCTTAACAGAGGTCAGTAGCATCCAATAAAAAGGAAACAGCACCATAACCGCCCAAACGGTCAGGCAGGTGTAGGTTACGGTTTTTGCCGTCCGTTTGCGGATTTTGGCTGAACGCTCCAGCTTTTCATAATCCATAACGACACCTCCTTAATAGTGGACATACTTTCGGCTGACCAGCAGATTGATGGTGGTAATGGTCAGCACAATGGCAAACAGGATAATTGCCGCGGCAGATGCGTAAGACGGGTAGCCACCGCTGTTGCCGTACAGCATATCGTACACATAGCCCACAATGGTGTTCATTCCTGCGGCATTCAAATCCGTACCGAACGGCGCCACCGCATCACTATACGTCTTAAATGCACCGATAAAGCCTGTGATAATCAAATAGAACATCGTCGGAGAGATAAGCGGCAGTGTGATTTTGGTGAATATCCGCATACGCGATGTGCCATCGACCTTTGCGGCTTGGTAGTAGGTTTCATTCACCGATGATAGCGCGGTGGTGAGAATCAAAATCTTAAAGGGCATAACCACCCAAATGGTATAAAAGCACAGAACAAACATCTTTGCCCAATACGGTCCGTCAATAAAATCTACGGAATTTCCGCCAAACCATTGGATAACCAAATTGGCAAAGCCGTCGGTATAGGGGGTCTTTTGGAAAAGAATCATAAACACCAAGCCCACCGCCAGCGTATTGGTTACATAGGGCAGAAAGTACACCGTTTGGAAGAGATTCCGCAAAGGCTTAATAGAATTAAGCGCAACGGAAATAAGTAGCGCAATCCCCGTTGACAGGGGTACTGTAATGATAACCAGCAAAAATGTATTTTGTAACGCCTGCAAAAAATAGGGGTCGTGGAGCACATAGGCATAGTTATAGCCACCGATGCCCAAGTATGTTTGCGATGCCGAGTGAAAGCCCTCCTCAAAGGAATAGATAAACACATCAATGAGGGGGTACACCATAAATGCACCCAAAAACACGATTGCAGGCAATAAATACAGCCAGCCTTTTAACTTTCTGTCATCCATACTTTCTCCCCCACTTAAAACAGCAAGCGTTCGTGGGTTTGTGCGTCAAACAGGAACATCTTTTGAGGGTTGATGTCAAAGCGCACCGTTTCTGCGGTAACATGAATGGATTCTTCTCCACGCATAATGGCACGCATATCCGCATTTTCACATTCCTTATGATGACACACGATGCTCACATCGCGCCCCATTACCTCTACGCGGTCTTGTTCACAGGTCAGCACGCCTGTATCGGACAAAATAAAGCCCTCGGGACGAATGGCAACCATTACCGCTTGGTCGGCAACACCCGCAACCTTTTCAATGGCTTCCTTGCCAATATAGAGGGTTTCTCCCTCTACCCTACCGCGGAAGACATTGATAGGCGGTGTGCCTAAGAATTTGGCAACAAAGAGGTCTATGGGGTTATCGTAGACCGCTTGGGGATTGCCGACTTGATGAATGACACCGTCTTTCATAACCACAATCAAATCGGAGATGCTCATTGCCTCCTCTTGGTCGTGCGTAACAAAAATCGTTGTAATTCCCGTTTGGCGTTGGATTCTGCGGATTTCCTCTCGGGTCTGCAGGCGCAGACGGGCATCCAGGTTTGAAAGCGGCTCGTCCAGCAGTAAAACACGCGGCATTTTTACCAATGCGCGCGCGATTGCCACGCGCTGTTGCTGACCGCCCGACAGCTCGCTTGGCTTGCGGTCCATCAGCGTATCAATCTGCACCAATTTGGCAACCGCAAGCGCCTGCTCCGCCATTTCCGCCTTCGTCAGCTTGTCCTTGCCTTTTCGGTTCTGCAAGGGAAAGATGATATTCTGCATCACCGTCAAATGGGGATAGAGCGCGTAATTTTGGAACACCAAACCAACCCCCCGATTTTCGGGTGGTACAGCGGTTACATCGTCATCGCCAAAGTAGATTTTACCTGCTGTAGGCTTTTGCAAACCGCTTAGCAAGTTTAATGTGGTACTCTTACCGCAACCGGAAGGGCCCAGCAAGCCAATGAGCTTCCCGTCGGGAATTTCAAAGCTCACATCATTGACCGCAATCACATCCACCTGTTTTTTGTTATTTGCAGGGAATTTTTTTGTCAAATGCTCAAGAATCACTTTCATAGTCATTCCACCTTTACAAATTCTGAAAATATTATAATAAATCTGCCATTGTAATGCAAGGCTATTTATGGTATACTATGGAAAACTTTAGAAAAAGAGGACTTTTTATGGAGCTTATACAAGGCAGACCGACGGATTGCGCCAATCGGTTAGACAAAGAAATTCGCGTTTATGATTTCTTGGACAGCTTGGGGCTGACCTATCAACGCGTGGACCACGAACCTGCTATGACAATGGAAGCCTGTGTGGAGATTGATAAGGTATTGGAAGCCACCACCTGCAAAAATCTTCTGCTGTGCAATCGGCAAAAGACGGACTTTTATCTGCTTCTTATGCCGGGTGAAAAGGTTTTCCAAACTAAGGAGCTGTCTGCCCAGCTGGGGGTTTCCCGGCTGTCATTTGCATCGGCAGATGCCATGGAAGCATACTTAGATATTACGCCGGGCTCTTTGAGTGTTATGGGGCTGATGAATGATAAGGACCTGCAAGTGAAATTGGTGATTGATGCGCCTGTCCTGCAAGGAGAATACATCGGCTTCCATCCCTGCATCAACACCTCCAGCCTACGGCTGAAGACCGCGGATTTGGTAGAAAAAATCATTCCTGCCATGAAGCACACGCCCACCATTGTGAATCTTCCGTAAACAAACAGCGGTGTCTACACGACACCGCTGTTTTTTAGCGCTTTTATAATGGCAGAGGCATTTTGCAAAACCAAATGCGGTTTCACTTCCGATTGGGCAAGAATTTCGGGCGTTGTTTCACCGCTTAGCACCAAAACACCCGTAACGCCCGCGTTTAATCCCGATTGAATGTCGGTATAAATCCTATCACCTACCACAGCCGTTTCTTCCTTTGTATAGCCATATCGCGCCATGGCAAGCTGCGGCATTAAGGGGCTCGGTTTGCCAATCACCACAGGGCGTTTGCCTGTGGCATTGAAAATCATATCGCACACGCTCCCACAGTCGGGCACACTCCCAAACTCCGTTGGGCACACATAGTCGGGATTGGTGGCAATATAGGGAATCTGTTCTCTCGTAGCAAGCAAGTAGCTTACATCTGCCAGCTTTTGAAAGGTCAGCTCCGTATCAAAGCCCATTACAATACAATCTGTCTCCGACAAATTCTCCGTTACCGCAAAGCCCTCTGTGGTAAGCTCGTCTTTCAGCGACTTCGTTCCGCACACATAAAGCCTGTGATTGGGGTGGTGTTGTTTGAGGTAATAGGCGGTGGCTTGCGAGGAAGTGATAAAATCCTCCCTTGTGGCTGAAATGCCCAGCTTTTCCAGCTTTTTGATATAATCCGCAACACTCTTAGAGGAATTATTGGTCATAAACAGATAGCGCCTGCCTGTTTGACGGATTGTTTCCAAGAGTTCCTGTGTAAAATCGTACAGCCTATCTCCCAAATACAGCGTGCCGTCCATATCGAATAAATACAGGCGCATCTGCCGTAACAATGCATCTTGATTCATAAATTCTCCTTACAGTAACGCGCACAAATCGTCCAGCACGCCCAAATCCCACGCAAGACGGGAGAGTACATACTTATCCCGAATGTCCTTGGTGGCTCGGAAGGTGCGCTTTGCGGTTTGGCTGTCAACGCCAATCGCCTGCAAATCCTTTGATAGTCCGATGGTGTCCATAATCGCACATAATTGTGTGTATGTGGGCAGTTCCTCATCGAGAATTTGTAAAATTTCGTCCCAATTTTGCGCAATTCTTGCAAATCGTGCAGGGTGGGTGGACTTATCGTACTTCTGCTCCTTTTCCTCTTGCGCAATCATCGCTTCTGCGCTGTTGCCAAGGAATTTCCGCAATTCTGCCTTCCAATCCTCCCACGAAAATGCAGAAACATAGGCGCTTGCTTTCTGCACATCGGGTGTCAGCTTTTTCAGTTCTGCGTACAGTTTAACCGCCTGCAAGGTGCCGATGGCGCATTGTATGCCATGTAAAGAAACCGCTGTGCCAAATTCCAAGCCGCGCATATCCCACACATGGGAGAAATAATGCTCCACACCCGATGCAGGACGGGATACCCCTGCATACGCCATAGCGACACCACCGATTACAAGGCCCTCAAACACCGCCTCAATCGCTTGCTCATCGCGTTTGAGTAAGCCCTGTGCATTGTCCACGCACTTTTTGAGGGCATCGCGAATTAATGAAGCCACACGCGCACAGTAATACTCGCCTGTTATGATGTTTGCAATGCGCCACTCGGCAATGCTCACATATTTCGCCAGCATATCTCCGATACCTGCCTGCAACATATGCATGGGGGCATGTTTCAAAATATCGGTATCGCCGATAATCACATCGGCACATCGACTGTTTAACGACACCTTCAGGCCGTCCATAGACATAGACGAGGTTGCCGAGGCGTAGCCGTCCATAGAGGGAGCCGTTGCCACAATGATATACTTTCTACCCGAGATGTTACTGAGTATCTTGCCGATATCGTTAATTACACCCGAACCGATGCCGATTATCAAATCGCAGGTAACATCAAAATGCATCATTGTCGCGCCGACTGCCTGTTCATTCGGCTCAAGGTTCTCATCGGAGAACACATACTTTCCGTAGGCAATCCCACGCTTTTCGAGCAGTTCGCAAATTTGCGCGCCAGCCACAGCAAAGGTATGGCAATCTGCCAGCAAAAATGGCTTCTTTGCACTGTATTTTTCAATCAATTCGGGCAGACGGTTGACAGCACCTCTGCCAATTACCACCTCGTCAATCGCCACATCGTGCGTCTTACCGCAAGCGCAAGGCGCAATTCCTAAATAATGCTTCACTTGTATTCCTCCAAGGGTTGCTTTCCATATTCCATCGTGCTATTATCATACTTGCTATGTGGGCAAATGTCAAATGTCCACGCGATACCGAAAAATATAATGTGTTCATAAGAAGATACTTAATCAAAATTCCACTCTTTCAGAGACTTTGACTCGTTGATACGCACGGAACGGACTTTTTTATATTCTAAAATCCCCGAGGTTATAAAAACCTCGGGGATTATTGATTGAGATAAAGAATTACGCCTTAATTGCTTCTTCCACAGCAACGGCAACAGAAACAGTCATACCGACCATGGGGTTGTTACCTGCGCCCAGGAAGCCCATCATCTCAACGTGAGCAGGAACGGAAGAAGAACCTGCAAACTGCGCATCGCCGTGCATGCGGCCCATCGTGTCGGCCATGCCGTAGGAAGCAGGACCGGCTGCCATATTATCGGGATGCAGAGTACGGCCTGTACCGCCGCCGGAAGCCACGGAGAAATACTTGCGGCCATTCTCCATGCACTCCTTCTTGTAGGTACCTGCAACGGGGTGCTGGAAGCG
The DNA here is from genome assembly GCA_045576395.1 of Faecousia sp. GTDB lineage: Bacteria > Bacillota > Clostridia > Oscillospirales > Oscillospiraceae > Faecousia. The sequence goes on from JAZNGK010000054.1 coordinate 15,829, forward strand.
TGTGGGGTTGGTGGAGTTACCGGTGATGGAAACATCAACGCCCTCGTAACGCATAACTGCAACGCCCTCACGGACATCGTCGCAGCCGTAGCAGTTCACGGCAGCGCGCTCACCCTTGGAGTAAGGGATACGTTCCACAATCTTCAGCTCGCCGGTGTAGTAGTCAAACTGAGTCTTTACATAGGTAAAGCCGTTGATACGGGAAATGATCTGCGCAGCGTCCTTGCCCAGACCGTTCAAAATAACACGCAGGGGCTCCTTACGGGCCTTATTGGCAGAACGCGCAATACCGATAGCGCCTTCTGCAGCGGCAAAGGATTCGTGGCCTGCCAAGAACGCAAAGCACTTGGTCTCGTCACGCAGCAGCATAGCGCCCAGATTGCCGTGGCCAATGCCGACCTTACGGTCCTCTGCCACAGAGCCGGGGATACAGAAAGCCTGCAGACCGATACCGATAGCCTCAGCAGCCTCGGCGGCAGTCTTAACACCCTTCTTCATAGCGATGGCTGCGCCCACGCAGTATGCCCATGCAACATCCTCAAAGGCGATGGGCTGAATACCCTTCACGATTTCATAAGGATCAAAGCCCTTAGCAGTACAGATATCACGGCACTCCTCAACGGACTTCAAGCCATACTGAGCGAGGACACCATTGATTTTGTCAATTTTTCTCTCGTAACCTTCAAACAAAGCCATTGTATGTTCCTCCTTCTCTTATTCGTGACGGGGGTCGATGTACTTGGCAGCGTCAGCGAAACGGCCATAGGAGCCCTTTGCCTTCTTCAGCGCCTCGTTGGCATCGTCGCCCTTCTTGATAAAGTCCATCATCTTACCCAAGTTGATGAACTCATAACCTGTAATCAGGTTGTCCTCGTCCAGAGCCAGACGGGTTACATAGCCCTCTGCCATTTCCAGATAACGGGGCCCCTTTGCAGCGGTGGCAAACATCGTACCAACCTGACTGCGAAGACCCTTACCCAGATCTTCCAAAGATGCGCCCACAGCCAGACCGTCCTCGGAGAAGGCGGATTGGGTACGGCCGTAAACGATTTGCAGGAACAACTCACGCATAGCAGTATTGATTGCATCACATACGAGGTCGGTATTCAAAGCCTCCAGCAGGGTCTTACCGATGAGAATTTCGGAAGCCATAGCTGCAGAGTGCGTCATGCCGGAACAGCCCAGGGTTTCCACCAGAGCTTCCTCGATGATACCTTCCTTCACATTCAAAGTCAGCTTGCAGCAGCCCTGCTGCGGTGCACACCAGCCGATACCGTGGGTAAAACCGCTGATGTCAGAAATTTGCTTGGCCTGCACCCACTTACCCTCTTCGGGAATGGGAGCCGGACCGTGATAGGCACCCTTGGCCACGGAGCACATATGCTGTACTTCTGCACTATAAATCATGGCAAATTTTTCCTTTCTTTTCTAAAAGCTTAAATAAGCATTTTTCGGAACTATTATAATGGTTCATAACCAAAAAGTCAATTGTAAACAACAGGTATGCACAAGAAAAAATCAGCCATACTATACCTATCACAAAAAAAGGAGGAACCGATTATGGATTGCAAAGCAAACAAGAGCATTGAGTGCACCGTTCAGCAGTGCGCAAATCACTGTTCCGACAGCAATTACTGCGCATTAGACCGCATTTTGGTCGGCACACACGAAACCAATCCCTCTATGGACCAATGCACAGACTGTATG
>JAZNGK010000055.1:0-3435 GCA_045576395.1 Faecousia sp.
TGCCGTCTTTCTTTGCCAGCATCATATCCAGCACCAGAATGTCCGGCCGGCGTTCCGATATCAGGGCGATGGCCCGCTCTCCATCGCTGGCTGTATCGATCACTTGAAAGCCGGAAGTTTGATGTAAGGCGGCGGTAAGGCTGCTGCAAAATTCTTCCGAATTGTCCGCAATGACTACGGAGGTGTGATTGTCCATAACTTCCTCTCCTGACTTTTGAAGATATTCCCCTTGGTTTGTGGTAGGCTGCCTACCGCGTTGCGACAAATATAATTTAGCATATCCGTTCGCATTTTGCAAGGAAAAATAAAAACAATTGCTCGACAAAAATCGACTATTTTTAACGAAAACGGGAAAATAACAAACTTTTCGACTGAATTCGACCTGTGGATAACTTTTTCGCCGCGGTTGACGGAGGTGGAGAAATCATGTAAAATAAAGAAAATTGTTCGGAGGAATGGATATGGACAGAATTAACGATTTGCGACAGTTTCTAGACCGCGCCCACAGCGTTTATCACGCGGTTGATGCATTGACGGATATGCTGGAAACGGCAGGCTATACACAGCTTCGGGAAACGGATAGCTGGGCGCTTTCGGCAGGCGGAAAGTATTATTTGACCCGTGGCGGTAGTGCGCTGGTTGCATTCCGCGTGCCGGAGGATGCGCCTGCGGGCTTTTTAATCAGCGCCAGCCATGCAGACAGACCTTGTTTTAAGGTAAAGGAAAACGGCGAGCTGGAGGGTGCTTACACGCGTTTGGCGGTAGAACGCTACGGCGGTATGCTGATAGCGCCGTGGTTGGATAGACCCCTGTCTGTTGCCGGACGGGTGATGGTGGAAACGGAAAATGGCGTAGAAAGCCGTTTGGTAGATATAGATCGCGATTTACTCCTTATGCCGAATGTGGCCATTCATATGAATCGGACGGCAAATGACGGCTATAAATGGAATCCGGCAACCGATACGATTGCGCTTATGGGCGATAAGCAGAGCGCAGGTAAATTTTGGCAGGAGATAGAGGCGCTTGCAGGTGGCAAGGTGCTCGGACATGATTTGTTTTTATATGTACGGCAGAAGGCAAGTGTTTGGGGTGTGGATTCGGAATTTATCTCTGCCGAGGGCTTGGACGATTTGGAATGTGTGTGGAGCTGTGCGCAAGGCTTTTTGCAGGCAAAAAAGACGCAAGGCATTCCTGTTTTCTGTGTGTTTGACAGCGAGGAGGTAGGTTCGTCCTCTTATCAAGGTGCGGCTTCGGATTTGCTGGAGGGCACACTCACGCGGATTTGCAAGGCGCTAAATTTGGAGAAAGACTGTCAGCTTGCAAAATCCTTCCTGGTTTCGGCAGACAATGCCCATGCGCTCCACCCCAATCATCCGGAGCTTTCGGATAGTGCCAATGCGCCTGTGATAAATGGCGGTGTGGTGCTGAAATTCAACGCCAATATGCGCTATACCACCGACGGGCTGTCTGCCGCCGTATTCCGTAAAATCTGCGAACGGGCAGGCGTTCCCGTACAGACCTACTACAATCGCGCGGATATGGCAGGCGGCTCTACTGTGGGTAATATCTCGCTTTCTCAAGTTTCTGTGCCGAGTGTGGATATCGGTCTGGCACAGCTGGCGATGCACACCTGCTACGAAACGGCAGGCGTGAAAGATGTGCAATATTTGGTGGATGCGATGGTTGCGTATTACGGCACGACACCGCGCTTTGACGGTGTCGGTGGCTTTTCGCTGGCGTAAATGGCAGTTTTTGTAAAAATATACAAAAAAAGCGGGTAAGTTCTGTAGGAAATCACAATTGGCGAATTTGCTTCGTTGTGGTATTATAGTAGCATCCCAACGCATGACCGCTACTCCACGAAATAGAGGTTATGACGTAAAAAAAGGAGGAAAACATTCCGTTTGACTCACGGTGCGGCAGTGTGGAGACCTGTCGTAAAGCATCCGAAATTTTGCTTTTCGGATTGTAAGAGTGTACGCGAAAGACTCGGTACACTTAGAGTCGTAAAGTATGGCAACTGTAACCCTGAAGAATGTCATGAAAATCTACCCCTACAGCGGCGATGACGAGAAGGCCGCAAAGAAGAAAGCCAGAAAGAACGAAGGCGTCGAGAAGAAGACGAACCTACAGATTACCGAAAAGGGTGTCGTAGCTGTTCAACAGTTCAATCTGGACATCGCTGACAAGGAATTTATCGTTTTGGTCGGTCCTTCCGGCTGCGGTAAGTCCACCACTCTGCGTATGGTCGCAGGTTTGGAAGAAATTACCGAAGGCGAGCTGTGGATTGGCAATAAGCTGGTCAACGATGTGGCTCCTAAGGACCGCGACATCGCAATGGTCTTCCAGAACTATGCGCTGTATCCGCACATGACCGTGTACGATAACATGGCATTTGCTCTGAAGCTGCGTAAGACCCCTAAGGGCGAGATTGACAGAAAGGTTAAGCAGGCAGCTGAAATTCTGGACATCACCGAGTACTTAGGCCGTAAGCCCAAGGCTCTGTCCGGTGGTCAGCGTCAGCGTGTGGCTATCGGTCGTGCTATCGTCCGTGATCCGCAGGTTTTCTTGATGGACGAACCTCTGTCCAACTTGGACGCCAAGCTGCGTAACCAGATGCGTGCTGAGATTATTAAGCTCCGCGAGCGTATCAACACCACCTTTATTTATGTTACCCACGACCAGACCGAGGCTATGACGCTGGGCGACCGTATCGTCATTATGAAGGACGGCTTCATTCAGCAGATTGGTACTCCGCAGGAGGTCTTTAATCACCCCTAGAACCTGTTCGTAGCAGGCTTCATCGGCTCTCCCCAGATGAACTTCTTCGATGCAAAGCTTGTGAAGAAAGACGGCAAGTATGCTGTCGAGCTGAATGGCTATGTAGTCGAGCTGAGCGAAGAAAAGCAGGCTGCGCTGACTGCCAACAATGTGCCTGAGCAGGACATCACGCTGGGCGTTCGTCCCGAGCATATCACTGTTGGTGATACCGGTGTTGCAGGTAAGATTGATGTGCACGAAATGATGGGTTCTTCCGTCCACCTGCACATAAATACGTATGGTAAGGATATCATTGCTGTTATCTCTACTATGGATATGAGCGAGGCTGAGGTTGCCGCTATGAAGGCCGGCACTGAAATTTCCTTTGACTTTGGCGGTCATAACTGCCATGTGTTCAACAAGGAAACCGGCATCAACCTCGAGGCTTAAGTTACTGTATAATCGGGGGCAGACCAATGGTCTGCCCCCCAATTTTATTTACATAAGGATACCTCCGGCGGTGTCGGTGATTATGATGTAGAGAAAATTCCATAAATTCGTTTTTTACAGAGAGGTTTCGGGAAAATGTCGAAAATTGTGAACTTCCTTTCGTTTTCCTTGACAAATTAACAAAAACATATTACTCTAAACAGGTAAAATGGTGGCTAAAAGGTA
>JAZNGK010000056.1:0-2820 GCA_045576395.1 Faecousia sp.
ATTCACAGGCAAAACTACCTTCTTTATACAACAATATTGTATGTTATAGTATCACATTCTCATAAAATATACAAGCATCCTTTGCATATTTGCATAAAATTTCTGCAAAATTGGCGTAATTTTGCATATTTTTTGAATATCGCTATAAAAACACCCACCTTTTAACAGGTGGATGTTTTCAAAGTGCATTATTATCGCGACAAGTGCTTTGCAATTGACAGCGTAACCTCTGCGCATCGTTTGGCGGCAAGTGCCTCAAATGTGGGGTAATCCATTTGGGCAGAATCATCTGCTTTATCGGAAATGGCACGAATTACCACAAACGGAATTCCGTTACGCCAAGCGCCATGGGCAATTGCGGCACCTTCCATTTCCGTACACAGCGCGCCTGTATTTTGCACAATTTCTTGCTTTTGTTCCTTTTGGCAAACGAATTGGTCGCCACTTGCAATTGTACCAACATGAACATGACCGGAATATAAGGCATCTGCAACCGAGAAAGCCAAATCTATCAGCTTGTTGTCAGCCGGAAAAGCGCGTACCGGCAGACCGGGAACCTGCCCAACAGCATACCCAAGCGCATTACAAGTAAAATCGTGATATACGGCATCTCGACTAATAACAAAATCACCAATATCCAGCGTGGGATTCAATGAGCCTGCCACACCGGTATTGACGATGTGGGTAACTTGAAAGTAATCGCAAAGCACCTGCACGCACAAGGCCGCATTGACTTTGCCTACACCGCACCGAACAACGACGACGGGTAAATTTTCCAACAAGCCTTCGCAGTAAATCGCGCCACCGACGGTCCGTTCGTTTTTGGAAAGCATTTTTTCTTTTAATGTCGCTACTTCAATATCCATAGCACCGATAATGCCTAATTTCATACGCTTCTCCTTTATTCGGGGTATTCCAATTGGGATTTATCCGCATTTGACAGCAACTTGCTATACTTTTTGCCCCAATAATTTGCCATTGGCAGGTTCATATCCAAGTAGTTACCGCAGTCTTTTGCGCAGGCTCCGGGTATTTCCCCTTGGAAATTCGCAATAAACGCAAAACAATTTTTCACCAAGTCCAAAACATCGTAAGATGAATATGCACCGGCCAGCAACAGGTAAAATCCTGTGCGACAGCCCATCGGTCCAAAATACAACACGCGGCTTTTCCATTGTTCCTCATTACGCAGGTAAGTAGCCGCCAAATGCTCAATCGCGTGCATCTCCCCTGTGTTCATCACAGGCTCCTCGTTAGGACTTGTAAGGCGCAGGTCAAAGGTTGTAACCGTTTCTTGCCCTACTCTATCCTGCCTAGATACATACAGACCCGGCTGTAATCGGTTATGGTCAATGGTAAAACTCGTTATTTTATCCATACTGATTCTCCTAATAAAAGCTTGCCTATATCATATCGCAAAAGTTGTCTTTTGGCAAGTAAAATACTGTGAATTGTCGATTATACGCGTGCAATATCTATATTTTTCTTGCATTTTACAGTATTTGCCGATATAATAAATGTTAACATACGAGAAAGGTGGCAATTTATATGGAAGAGCAAACGCATGACTGCAACCAACCAGTAAATCCACGGCGTAAAAAACGCTCCCAAATACAAATTTTCAAAGAAACCTACCTGCCTGCCCTCATCACAGGTGTAGCGGTTATACTGATACTTATTTTTATTATTGGCTCTATTACGCGCGCTGTGCAAAAAAACAACGCAGAGAAAGCTGCCAGCATTGCCGCAGCCGCTTCTTTAGCCGAGGAGCAGGCTCGTTTGGAAGAGGAAGCGCAATCCCTAATCACAGAAGCAAGCGCTTTGGCGGCAAACTATGACTATCATGGTGCAATTGCCATGCTCAACGGCTTCAGCGGAGATTTAAGCAAGTTCACAAGCGTCAATGACAAGATTTTGGAATATGAAGCAATCATCAAAACATTAGTTGCTTGGAATGACCCAAGTAAGATTGTGAATCTGTCCTTCCAAATGCTGGTTGCCGACCCCGCCCGCGGTTTCAAAAATGAGGATTACGGTTATTCTATTAACCGCAACTTTATTACCACCGATGAATTTGCCAAGCTTCTGCAACAACTTTATAACAACGGCTATGTGCTGGTGGATTTTGATGATTTTGTTTCCGCAGAAAACGGCACTTACCGTGCAAAAACCTTTTACCTACCCGAAGGTAAAAAGCCCATTATGCTAACTCAGACCAATGTAAACTACAACTACTACCTCATTGATAGTAATGAAGATAAAGCACCCGATGCAAACGGTGCCGGTTTTGCCAGCAAGCTCCTTTGGGACGGCAGTCGTTTCACCTGTGAAATGGTAGATGCTACCGGCAAGACCGTTACCGGTGCATTTGACCTTGTTCCCATTTTAGAGGACTTTATCAAACAGCATCCGGACTTCTCTTACCGCGGTGCAAAAGCAACGCTGGCACTCACCGGCTACAACGGTCTGTTCGGCCACCGTACCCATCCCAAGGCCGCTACCTATTTTGGTGAAGCGCAATACGAGAAAGACATTCAAAATGCAACTATACTCATCAATGCGCTAAGAAAAAGCGGTTACACCCTCGCCTGCTACACCTATGCAAATGTTTCCTATGCACAATGTAGCCTCAACGAAATTAAGACCGATATGAACGACTGGACGAATGAGGTTGTTCCCATTTTGGGTAAAGTTGATGTGCTTGCCTATGCGCAGCTTGACGACATTACCAACGAGCCGACTTATTCGGGCGAAAAGTACAATGCGTTAAGTGCGCTTGGATTTAAGTACTACCTCGGCTTCTGTGAAGACGGCAAAACC
>JAZNGK010000057.1:0-3130 GCA_045576395.1 Faecousia sp.
GGAATTCCCGCTTCTGAGAAATAGTAGTGTTTACCGTCGATCTCCTGCCAGCCGGTCACCGGGATTCCGTCCTGACCGATATATTGTCTGCCTATGTCCGTTTCTGTCCACAGGCAGGTTTTGGTCGTGTTTGCCTGACAGCCGCCCAGAAGGATTCCCAGCAGCGCCAGTCCGATCAGCCTCTTTTTCATTGCCGACCTCCTAATCGTTCTCTGTCCACAATTTTACCACGGAAGCAGCCCGGGCGCAATTCACAATCATAAAAAAGCTCCCAAGTTTCCTTGGGAGCTTTTTGTAAGTAGGGAATAACCGATTAGGCCTTGCCTGCGCAGCCCAGAACGTTGACCAGCTTGTGGCGAACGATTTCCTTGATGTTGGCACGGGCGGGCTTCAGGTACTGACGGGGGTCAAAGTGGTCGGGATGCTCGTTGAAGTATTGACGGACAGTACCGGTCAGAGCCAAACGCAGGTCGGAGTCAATGTTAATCTTACATACGGACAGGGCAGCAGCCTTACGCAGCTGCTCCTCGGGCACACCGATAGCATTGGGCATCTTGCCGCCGTTGGCGTTGACCATAGCGACATATTCCTGCGGAACGGAGGAAGAGCCGTGCAGTACGATGGGGAAGCCGGGCAGACGACGGGTTACCTCTTCCAGAACATCGAAACGCAGAGCGGGAGGAACCAAAATGCCCTGCTCGTTCACAGTGCATTGTTCGGGGGTGAACTTGTATGCGCCGTGGGAAGTACCAATGGCAATTGCCAAAGAGTCGCAGCCGGTACGGGTAACGAATTCTTCAACCTCTTCGGGACGGGTGTAGGAAGCGGCCTCGGAGGATACATTCACATCGTCCTCGATGCCGGCCAGGCTGCCCAGCTCAGCCTCAACCACAACACCGTGGTCATGGGCGTACTCAACAACCTGCTTGGTGATAGCAATGTTCTCCTCGAAGGACTTGGAGGAGGCATCAATCATAACGGAGGTGAAACCGCCGTCGATGCAGGACTTACAGGTCTCAAAGCTGTCGCCATGGTCCAGGTGCAGTGCGATGGGAATGTTGGGGCACTCAATCACAGCAGCCTCAACCAGCTTAACCAGGTAGGTGGGGTTGGCATATTGTCGTGCGCCCTTGGAAACCTGCAGAATAACAGGTGCATTCTCTTCGCGGCAGGCCTCGGTGATGCCCTGCACGATTTCCATGTTGTTGACGTTAAAAGCACCGACTGCGTAGCCACCGTCATATGCTTTTTTGAACATTTCGGTTGTAGTAACAAGAGCCATTGAAATCAATCCTTTCTAACTTCACGGGAAAGCCCGTATTTTTACATTTTCCATTATAGCATAGTTTTTTCTGTTTTCAATACAAATATTTGAAATAGAATATTTCTATGGGAAATGAACAGTTTCCAACTTTTTAACAGGGTGTTTTTTGGAAGAAAATATCGGGAAAAGCTATTTACCTTTATGTGAAAATAGGGTATAATTGTGTGTGTGGAATGATTTGTCGCAATCAACGATAAGGAGTGTTTGAATATGAAAATGTCCCCGCTTCAGCTAGCAAGATATCAGTATAATCCCAAATTGCCGGGTATGCTCAGAAACGGCATTTCTGAGATTTGCGTAAAAAACGGCAACCCGACAAGCAGTGTGGCAGACCAAAAGAAAATTGAGGCGCTGTTCCCCAACACCTACGGTAAGAATGAGATTACCTTCCAAAAAGGTAAAAACACCTCCGAAATGAAAAAGCAGGTGGTCGGTGTGATTCTCTCCGGCGGTCAGGCGCCCGGCGGTCATAATGTAATTTGCGGTCTTTACGATGCGTTGAAGGCGACCAACAAGGAAAATGTCCTGTACGGCTTCAAGGGCGGCCCCAGCGGTCTGCTGGAGGACAGCTATGTGATTTTTGACGATGCATACATCAACGAATTCCGTAATACAGGCGGATTTGATATTATCGGCTCCGGCCGTACCAAGCTCGAAACGGAAGAACAGTTCGCTGTTGTGGCGGAGGTTTGTAAAAAGCACGGCATTACCGCTGTGGTGATTATCGGTGGTGATGATTCCAATACCAATGCCGCAGTTTTGGCGGAGTACTTTGCTGCAACCAATGCCGGTGTGCAGGTGATTGGCTGTCCCAAAACCATCGACGGTGATTTGAAGAATGAGGATATTGAGTGCTCCTTTGGCTTCGACACCGCTACCAAGACCTATAGCGAAATTGTGGGTAACATTCAGCGCGATGCCAACTCCGCAAAGAAGTATTGGCACTTCGTTAAGGTTATGGGTCGTTCTGCTTCACACGTGGCGTTGGAAACGGCGTTGCAGACCCAGCCGAACATCTGCTTAATTGGCGAGGAAGTGGCCGCAAAGAAGATGTCTTTGGCGCAGATTGCGGCGTATATTGCCGATTCTGTGGCAAACCGTGCGGCAAAGGGCTGGAATTTTGGCGTTGCCGTTATCCCCGAGGGTATTGTGGAGTTTGTTCCGGAGTTCTCTGTGCTGATTGCGGAAATCAACGAACTGCTTGCCGGCAGTAAGGCTGATGACTTCAATGCGCTTCCCACTTGGGAGCAGAAGTACGCATTCATTCAAGCCGGTTTGACCGAGGCATCGATGGCGGTCTTTGCCATTTTGCCGCAGAATATCCAGCAACAGCTCTTCTTGGAGCGCGACCCCCACGGAAATGTGCAGGTGTCCTTGATTGAGTCCGAAAAGCTGTTCTCTGCGCTGGTAAACGATAATTTGGAACAGCGGAGATTGGCAGGCACCTATTGCGGTAAATTTTCTCCGTTACATCACTTCCTGGGCTACGAGGGCCGTTGTGCGTTCCCCTCTAACTTTGATGCAGACTATTGCTACTCCCTTGGCTATAATGCCTTTATGCTGATTCAGTATGGCTTTAACGGCTATCTGTCCAAGGTTTCCAATTTGAGTAAGCCTGCCGAGGAATGGGTTGCCGGTGGTATGCCCATTACCAAGATGATGAATATGGAGAGAAGACATGGCCACGACAAGCCCGTTATTCGCAAGGCGCTTGTGGACTTAGATGGCGCACCCTTCAAGTTCTTCGAGGCAAACAGAGATACATGGGCGGTGGAAACCTGCTATGTCTATCCCGGCGCGATTCAG
>JAZNGK010000058.1:0-1902 GCA_045576395.1 Faecousia sp.
CCTATGCCGGTGCCTCTTGCTTTGGAGCTTCCTTTATAGAATTTCTTCTTTACCAACGAAAGCTCGTCTTCGGGGATTCCCGGGCCGTAATCGCGAATACGCACAATCACATAATCGTCTTTATAGACAATGCTGGCATCAATTTGCTTGCCCTCTCCGCCATGCTTAACCGCATTGTTGAGAATGTTCAAAAATACCTGCCGTAAACGCTGTGGGTCGCAGGAGATTTCGGGAATCTCTTGGTCATTGTCCACATATTTCAGGCTGATACCTTCCTCTGCCAAGCGACTGCCGTACATAAAGACGGTATCTTCAAATTCGGCACGAATATCCACCGTTTCCATATTTAAGGTCATACGGTCATCTTGAATTCGCGTAAAGTCCAGCAAATCAACCACCATACCGGTCAGCCTATCCGCTTCACGGTGGATAATCCGCACACCGCGTCGCGTGTCGTTATCCAGCTTATCGGAGCTTAACAGCGTTTCACTCCAGCCGGTAATTGCGGTCAGCGGGGTACGCAATTCGTGCGAAAGCGAGGAGATAAAATCGCGCTGTATCTTCTCGTTTTCATTGATTTTCAAGGACATTTCGTTAATCATTCGCGCCAAATCGCCGATTTCATCGTCAAATTGGGTTTGGATTTGGATACCGTAGCTGCCATTGGCAATCTTTTGCGCCTTGTCAATGATTTCTCCCAACGGCACCAAAATGGAACGAATATAATAATTACTGCTGAAAATAACCAGCACAACAAACAGCGCAAGTGCGCCCAAAGACACGACTGCGATTTCCACAATCTGCCTGTTCATTATATCTGTTGAGGTTACATAGCGAAGCACACCGATAACCTCACCGTTGGTGTAAATCATCGGGCTGGAAACAGCCATAATGCGTTCACCGGTCTGTGGGTCCTTGCCAACATAGGAACAGATTCCCCGTGTGCTGATGGCATCGGCAATATCTGCCGTCGTGGGCGATTTCCCCATCCATTTACCGTAGGAAGATGCCACGATTGCCCCGTCTGCATTGATAAACTGCAATTCAATAAAATTGCGGTCTTCAAAGGTTTGAGCATAGGTAATGCAGGATTGATAATAGGCTTTATAGCTTTGATTTAAGTAGTCGGCAAAAAATTCTGTCGTGGAACGGGCGCGATACCGCATATCCGACTCCATAGAGGAGTAGTAATAGGCAGAAAAAGCCACCGTTACCGCCAGAACGCACACAAGCCCCAATGTGCAGACCACAGCCAGCGTATTCATCAACCAACGACGACGCAAGCCCTTAATCTTAATTGCACGCCAAGTTTGTTTTTTTGTTCTCATGCGCCCCATTTATAACCATAGCCCCAAACTGTAGTAATGTAGGTTGGGTTGGCTGTATCGTCCTCGATTTTAATACGCAGTCGACGAATATTCACATCTACGATTTTCAGCTCGCCCTCGTAATCACGGCCCCAAACCGCAGAAAGAATGTCCTCACGGGACAGGGCTCTGCCGGGATTCTGCATAAACAGCTTGAGAATTGCATATTCCACCTGTGTCAGGCGGATACGGTTACCTGCCTTTTCCAAGGTGTGATTGCGTGTGTTTATCACAAACGGGCCTTGGCTTATCAGCTCGGAATCAATACCGCTGTCGCCACCGATACGACGATAAAGCGCATCAATTCTGGCAGTTAACTCCGCAGGAGAAAACGGCTTTGTAACATAGTCGTCTGCACCGGTCATAAGTCCGGTAACCTTATCCATCTCCTGCGTACGGGCAGTGAGCATAATAATACCAATCTGCTTGCTGGTGGCACGAATTCGACGGCACACCTCAAAGCCATCAATATCCGGTAGCATCACATCCAAAATGGCAACGCCGATGTCCGGATAACGGAAGACGGATCGTAGCC
>JAZNGK010000059.1:0-16235 GCA_045576395.1 Faecousia sp.
TTCCTTTCGGAATCACTAGTTTTCAAGACTAGCTCCTTAAACCACTCGGACAACTCTCCTCGTCCGCTCAATCATACCACCGACCCATACAAATGTCAAGAAAAAAGCCACAGGCGGATAAATTGTGGCTTTTCTCTTTTAATTTTGCGCAATTTTGTGTTGTGTTTCCCCTTCTTTCGTGATAAAATAACGCCAAGTCTTTTTATGCGACATTTTTTACAGAAGGAAGGTATATATGCTTAAAATCCTCATTTCTTTTTTGCTTATTATCACCCTTCTGCTTACCTTTACGGGGTGCAATTATGTATCCTCGGAAGAGATGCTTGCCAATACAATTGAAACCGTTTTGGAAAACAACACAGAAGACACCCCCGTTGAGCCGGAGCCACAGGAAGAAGAAACCGTCTTACCGGAACCACAGGAAGAAGAAACCCTCTTGCCGGAGCTTTGGACACCCCTTTGCTATCGAAGCATCAGTCTGTGGGAAGCGCCTGACAGCGAAACGCGCCTTACCATCATTCCGTTGGGCGAAATCATCACCCTAAACGAATGGCACGGCAAATACGCATTGGTTACTTATAACGGTCAGCAGGGCTATGTGCTTGCAAACTATATCCGTCCGGCTGAAAATGCTTATTTTGAGGCTAACCTAACCGTTCTCAAGCCCACCGTTTATTATTCCTACAAGCAAATGAACACGGATATCGCTACTCTGCAAGCGATGTACCCCAATCAATTTCAAGCAGAGGTTATGGCCATAAGTGAAATGGAACGGGACATTCCGGTTATCAAGCTGGGAAATCCCAATGCAGAGCACCATGTGCTGATTCAAGGCGCGATTCACGGGCGCGAGCATTTTGTTTCCTGGCTTTTAATGGCGATTATCGACTACTCCCTATCCCAACAGCTCCTTGATGAAACGGTGTGCTATCACATCATTCCGATGATGAATCCCGACGGTGTAGTCATATCGCAAAGCGAGCAATTGGGCAAAATTCAACTGCCCATTTACGAAAGCGACCTCGCGCTCGGCTTTACCGAAGAAGACCAAAATATCTACGCCCAACAATGGAAAGCCAACGCCTTGGGTGTGGACATCAATCGAAATTTTCCGTCGGGCTGGTCTAACAGTACGGAACGGCCTGTGGTTTCCTCGGAAAAATTCCGCGGCACAAGACCCTTTACCTCCTGCGAAGCACAAGCGCTACGGGATTACACCCTGGCAAACGAATTTGACGCCACCTTGAGCTTCCACAGCCACGGAAGTGTCATTTACTACAAATACGGCAACAAGCAACCGGTTAACAGCCTGTCGTACGACTTCGCCTTGACAATGCAACGGATAACAGGCTATATTCCCTTGGAATACGACGGCACAACCGGCGCAGGCTATAAAGATTGGGTGATGGACACCTTGGGGATTCCCTCGCTTACCCTAGAGGTCGGTTGTGCAGAACCGCCCATCGCAGACAGAGATATTTACAACTGCTTTGCCCGATGCAAGGACATTCTGCCTGCCGTTTCTGCGTGGCTTTCGGGGCAGTAACAGGAGTACAGCTATGAAGAAAAAAGCCATTTTCTTTGATTTAGACGGCACACTCACCGATTCCGGCGAGGGGATTATCAACTGTGCCACGCTGGCGTTACGCCACTTTGGTCTACCCGTTCCCTCCCGAGAGGAAATGGGCGTATTTGTGGGACCTCCCTTAGATAAAACTTTTTTGGAATTCGGTGTGCCGGAAAATCGCGTGCAGGAAGCGATTGATGTTTTCCGCAGTCGATACTTGGTCGTGGGTAAGTTTGAAAATGCGCCCTACCCCGGCATTGATGCGCTGTTAAACACCCTGAAAAAGCAAGGACACCGGCTGTTTGTCGCCACCTCTAAGCCGGAAACCACCGCCATAGAAATCTTGGAAAAATTTCAATTGGCGCACTACTTTGAAGTCATCTGCGGTGCCACGCTGGACGGCACCCGTTCCCACAAGGCTGAGGTTATCGCATATCTGCTAAACCAGGTCGAACTGCCCGAAGAAATTCTTATGGTGGGCGATACGGAATTCGATGTGCTGGGTGCCACCGCCCACAAAATCGCCACCATTGGCGTTGCCTGGGGCTACGGCAAGGTATCTGCCATGGAACAGGCAGGCGCGATTGCCATTGCACACACAATGCAACAGCTTTTGGATTGTATCAACGCATAAAAACAGCCACCGGCTTGGGTTATCTACCCGAACCGGTGGCACTTTTCATTTTTCCTGCTTATCCAATCGCACCATCGCAATCAAAATCGATGCCAGGCTAAATACCTCACACAGAATCGCACCGATTGCCAAATGAATCACATTAAAGGTCAACCAAGAAACCGAGGAGATAAGGCAGAATCTACGAATGGTTTTGGGGGAATTGTATCGGTATGCCAAATGTGTGGCAAACATCGCCACCACCGGCAGGCTTTCAATCACCAAATTGAAGACTGTGGGCGGTTTATCAAGCACCGTAAAGGTCAATAGGTATGCCCCCACATAAGCCATTGCGAATACCACCAGCCAACCGACTCTATCTGTACGAAAGGTGTCTTTTTTCAAGAACAAAATTGCGCGAATGAAACCGATTCCATTTAGGAGTGTGCCGATGTAGGCACCCAGCATAAAGTAATTGACAGCAAAAAACAATGCGCCAAACAGCTGAAACGCAATAATGCGTTTGGCGTTTTTTTGCTGATACGAAAAAATATTAAAAAACATGGCGACAACGCCGACTGCCTGTGCAACAATGGGGTTCATAAATACCTCCGCCTGTATATTTTTCTGCGCTCATAAGAAAGGTGCGTGTTAAAAAGCACGCACCTTTTTTTAGGGTAGAGCGACATATCCGAACACGCCTGAAAGCGGCTTATTTCGGCGCTTTTTGCCCTATTGTGCCTCGTAAGACACAAAGTATTCCTTCGCCCCAATAGAACAAAAATCATCCAAAATCTTCTCACTTTCAGGTCGAAGATTTTACAAAGAGAAGGTTTTTGTTCTATCAAGGCACAAAACACAGCAAATACTCTATGTATTTGCGAGTATTTTAACGAAGATAGAGCAATAAACCTTCCTTTGTAAAACGGGTTCGGATATGTTGCTCTACCCTAGGCAGAAAAGGAATTTGTCAGCCACACCACCAACGGCAAAGCCAAAGAAAACACGCTAATCAACCAAGGGTAGAGAATTTTTTTGGAGCAGAGCATCAGTAAAAGGCACACCACCGTTACAATCAGCGGCGCCAGCACAGCCACGCCACGCGATACCAGCCATTGGTATTCACCATTGGCAAGCATAACCACGCCCACCAACTCCGGCAGTAGCCTTGCGTTTCGAATCGCCAACGCACCGGCACAGACAAACACAGGAATGGACAGCACCAAGCTACGCAGCTGGTACGCCCACTTGCCCGTTAAGGCCAGCACAGCCCATACATTCTTGAAAAACACCTGTGCTTTTTTTGTGCTTTCTTTCTGTGTAAACCGTTGCCACGGCTGACGGATTTTTCTATCCCAAAATCCATTTCTACGCATATGCCACCTCCAACGAAACAGCGTTTTCTATATGGTATTTTACCACGACGGCACCTTGCTTGCAAGGGTATTTTTTTACCAACGCAATTAGTCCATTATTTAGGACTAATACGGCTGTATACTGATAGCATAAGATAAATCTAAGGAGGTATTACCTATGAAAACTGCTATCTGTAAGACCAATTATCGCGACCCGATTCCCTACCCCAATGCCGCCACCCGTCAAGCGCTTTTGCACAAGCTGCTCGATGCCGCGCTGGTAGCCGCCAGCGGCATGGGAATTGCCGCCATATTACTACTGCTTATGACGCTGTAATCACTTCTTGTTATCCCGATACAGAGCCACCAAGCCCTTAATCAGCAAATCCTTATCGTAAATCATCGGTGTCTTACACAGCGGAACGATGAACTTTGCGATGCCACCTGTGGCAACCACCGTCGTTTTACAACCAAGCTCCTGCTCCATACGCGCTACCATGCCGTCAAGCATACAGGCGGTGCCCATCATAATGCCGGAGCGCATCGCATCGATGGTGTTTCTGCCGATGACGCGCTTAGGCCGGTCTAGTTGCAAGCCGGGAAGCAACGCGGTCTTCTCCGTAAGGGCGTCCATGGAAATCCGCACACCGGGGATGATACAACCGCCGATATGCGCGCCATTTGCATCCAATACGGACATCGTGGTTGCCGTGCCCATATCTATCACAATCAGCGGTGGCTTATGCTCTCGCAGAGCCGCCACATCCGCCACAACCAAATCCGCACCCGTCTGCCCGGGAGTTTCCAAACGGATATCCAAACCGGTCTTGATTCCGGGGCCTACCACAAGACTTGTCTTTCCCGTCAGCTTTTTGATGGCAGTTTGGAAGGAGTTGAGCACCTGCGGCACCACCGAGGAGATAATGCAACCCTCTATCTCATCGGGATGCACATGGTTCACATCCAAAAGGATTTTCAGGTCCACACAGTATTGGTCCGAGGTCTTGGTAGCCTCTGTGCGTAATCTTGCCTCAAATACAATGGTATCTTCTCGGACACCGCCTAATACAATATTCGAGTTTCCGATGTCTATGGTTAAAATCATACCATTTCCTCCAAATCTTTTTCTGTTATCAAATAGCAGGCAGTTACCTGCTTTCCGTCAGTTTGCAAAATTCCTGCCGAGCTACCGGCACTACCGGGATTGAGCACCCACAAGCCATCGTCTTCTCTGTGGCAATCGGGAATGTGCGTGTGCCCATACAGCGCCACCTGCGCCCCGTAGCGCCTAGCCTCCGCCAGCAGCCCGCCGATGCCAAGCTTTACATGAAGTGTGTGTCCATGGGTCATATAGGTCATCACACCGCCCAACCCATAGCACAGCATCAACCGCGCATGAACGGGACAACGGTATTTATCGCAATTGCCTGCCACCTGATGAACAGGGATATGCGGATATTCCTCCGACAGCACTTCCCCATCGTCATAGTAATCTCCCAGATGCACAATCGCATCGGGCTTTACGCACTTGACACACCTGCGCATAAAACGCAGGGCGGAATGGGAATCGGACAAAACAAGTATTTTCATGTTCACCAATATTTCCTTCACACATATACTATCTTAGAGTATTATAACAGGCATTTGGACAGGAGGCAATGATTATGCAAAAAAATAATCAAGATTTTTCCTTAGACGAGATTATGCGGCTTGCAAAAAGCCCTGCCGGACAGCAATTACTTGCCATGCTCAAGCAAAGCGACAACGAAAAGCTGGAGCAGGCGGTTTCCCAAGCCAAAACAGGCAATTACACCCAAGCCAGCCAGACCTTAAGTACTATGCTTTCCTCGCCGGAAGCACAAAAGCTACTCAAAGAGCTGGGGGGGTAAGTGATGGAGGATATGGAATCCCAGCTGGGTGCGATTTTGGGCAATCCCCAAATGATGCAACAGATTATGTCTATTGCACAGAATTTTCAATCGGAAGCACCCCCCGTTCCACCGTCCACAGATGCGCCACCGGAGATTGATTTTGCCATGGTGCAAAAGCTCACCTCTCTAATCGGAAAAACAGGGATTAACCACCAGCAAAAAGCCTTGTTGCAGGCACTTGCGCCTTATTTAAGCGGTCAGCGGATTCATAAATTGGAAAAGGCCATGCGTGCGGCAAAGCTGGCAAGCATGGCTTCTGTATTCTTAGGGAACACAGGCAGGTGATACCATGTATAATCGATATATTCCCCAGCAGGACGGCTCTCATCGACGAAATCGGGTAGAGGAATCACCACGCCCTACCCCACACGGGCACAAACCAACGCCCCCACGGGAGCCGCCCAATCCACCGCCGCAAGCCCACAATCCACCGCCCACAGGCAATATCGGTGGGTTTCTTCGGCAACTGCTCCCCAAGGATTTTGATACCGGCGATTTGATTGTGGTTCTGCTACTGCTACTGATGGCAGGGGACAAACCGGAGGACCGAAACACCGCGCTACTGACTTTGGCGCTCTATTGTTTTTTATAAAACCGCAAAACCCGAACACCTTGGTGTTCGGGTTTTTATTGCATTTATTGTTATTTCCTGCGCATTTTTCGGTCATGGGCAATCAGCGCGCCACAGCTGAGCAAAATCACCGCCAAAATCAAAATGGCACAGTTGCGGAAGAATTCGGCAGGAAGCATAAGGATAATCGGGTCGTATCTTGCGTCAAAAAGCCAATTGTCCTTTCCGGGAAAGAACAGCTGATGAAAGATTACAAATGCCCGTTCAAAATCCAATGCCGCCAAGCCGCCTACCACGATAAAAGCGCCGCCCAAGCCCACAGCACCCCAAAAACCGGGCGTGTGTCCAAGCAGATTCGCAGACCTTCCCTTTTTCAAAAACAGCAACCCACACAGTAGCACAGCGCTACCGACCAGCACGCCCAAATCCAGCACAAACAGCTTTCGCACGTCCGCAAAATGTGCCGCGCCAGATTGAGAAAACGGCAATGCACCTGCGGAAAAATGCGGAGAAATCCCTATACAATACTGCATCATTTCCTTATAAGCGGTCTTCACCTGCTGAGCAGTCAGTCCAACCAAATCCGTCAGCTCCAGCGGTTCGATATGCAGGTAAAAGAAGAAACGGCACAAAATCGGCACAGCAATTGCTCCCGAAAGAATAACCAGAGCAACGAGCGCCGCCTGTATGACTGCCAAGCACTTCCGTTTCATACGCAACCCCCTTTGGGATTAGAATACCACAACTACGGACAAAATACAATGACAATCGCTATTTACAAATCCTTTACTTGACTTTTTTGCCTTATTATGTTTTCATTAAAGGAGAAAAATCCAATATTTAGGAGGATACTATGTCCCAACTTGATTTTAACAACATAAAAGGCTTCATCTGCGATATGGACGGTGTTATCTACCACGGCAGCATCGTGCTACCGGGTGTTGCGGAATTTATCAATTGGCTCAATACCGAGAAGAAGGAATATCTATTCCTCACCAACAACAGTGGCTATACCCCCTGTGAATTGAAATTGCGACTAGCGCGTATGGGCTTGGATGTGCCGGAGCATCACTTCTACACCAGCGCATTGGCAACAGCCGCATTTCTAAAGGAACAAAGCCCCGGCTGTTCCGTATATGCCATCGGCGAAGCCGGTCTGTTAAACGCCCTCTACGAGGCCGGTTGCACGATGAACGATGTCAACCCCGACTATGTGGTGGTAGGTGAAGGCAGAACTTACAGCTTGGAAACCCTTACCAAAGCAACCAATTTGGTGCTGGGCGGCGCAAAGCTCATTGGTGCAAATTCCGACGTAACCGGTCCCATCGAGAAGGGCATCGCCCCTGCCTGTCGGGCGCTGATCGCTCCCATTGAAATGGCAACGGGTACACAGGCATACTTCTGTGGCAAGCCCAATCCCTTGATGATGCGTACAGGCCTAAAATTGCTGGGCTGCCACTCGGCAGAAGCGGTAATGATCGGCGACAGAATGGATACCGACATCATCTCCGGCTTAGAAACCGGCATGCCCACCGTTTTGGTGCTCTCCGGCGTATCCACAAGGGAAACTTTGAACACCTTTGCTTACCGCCCCTCTATGGTCTTAGACGGTGTAGGCGATATTGTAAGGCTGGCAACCGGAAAGTAAAACAAAAATCCCAAAGCGAAAAATCGCTTTGGGATTTTTATTTACAAAAAATGATGTCTTAATACGCAATTCCCCAAAGAATCATCTTCTTGGCAGGCTTGCCGCAAATGGGACAAACATCGCCCAGGTTCTCCTGCGCAAAGGGGATACAACGAGAGGACATACCCGCCTCTTCCTTCATCTTCAGCTCGCAGTCCAGCTCACCGCACCACATAGTCTTAATGAAGCCACCGTTCTTCTCCTGCAACTGCTTTGCTTCTTCCAAAGAATATGCGGCATAGATATGCTCGTCAAGATTCTTCTTCGCCTTTTCGAACATACCTTGGTGTACCAGCGCCAATTGCTGTGCCACAGCTGTTTCCAAATCCTCCAGCTTCACAACAATCTTCTCGCCATCGTTTCTGCGCACCAGCACGACCTCACCGTTTTCCAAGTCGCGCGGACCGCACTCCACACGAAGCGGCACGCCCTTCATCTCGTACTCGGCACACTTCCAACCCATAGAGTTGTCGGAATCGTCCACCTTTGCACGGAAGCCTGCATCAATCAGACGGTTACGAATCCCTTCCGCGGCCTCCAAAACGCCAGGCTTATGCTGGGCAATCGGCAAAATGATAGCTTGAATCGGCGCAACCTTAGGCGGCAAAACCAAGCCGTTATTATCGCCATGGGTCATAATGATACCGCCAATGAGTCGTGTGGACACGCCCCAAGAGGTTTCGTGAGGGTTGGCTTTGGTGTTATTCTTGTCGGTAAACTCAATGCCGAACGCCTTTGCAAAGCCGTCGCCGAAATAGTGCGATGTGCCTGCCTGCAACGCCTTGCGGTCGTGCATCATACACTCGATGGTATAGGTCGCCTCTGCGCCGTTAAACTTCTCCTTCTCGGTCTTCTGACCGCGGGTAACGGGCATCGCCAGCACATTTTCACAAAAATCCGCATAGACATTGAGCATCGTTTCGGTAAAGTTCTGTGCGTCCTCTGCGGTGGCGTGAATGGTATGACCCTCCTGCCACAGGAATTCTCTGTGCCGCAAGAACGGACGGGAAGTCTTCTCCCAACGAAGCACACTACACCATTGGTTATACTTCATAGGCAGCTGGCGGTGGGTCTGCAAAACATTTGCCCAATGCTCACAGAACAAGGTCTCGGAAGTCGGACGAATCGCATAGCGTTCTTCCAATTTCTCACTGCCACCCATCGTTACCCACGCACACTCGGGTGCAAAGCCTGCAACATGGTCTTTTTCCTTTTGTAGCAGGCTTTCGGGAATCAGCAAAGGCATATACACATTCTCCACGCCCTGCTTTTTGAATTCCTTATCCATAATGTGCTGGATATTTTCCCAAATGGCGTAGCCATAGGGTCGGTAAATAAATACACCCTTAATGGAAGAATAGTCAATGAGCTGCGCCTTGGTGCACACATCGGTAAACCATTGGGCAAAGTCAACCTCCATATCGGTAATCTGTTCTACTTTCTTTTCTTTCGCCATAGCTTTTCACCTCTTGCATAAATTGCATTTTCTCATACCTTATATTGTAGCACATATGTCAAGAGCTTGCATAGAATGAAGCACAGTTTTTTTGGGGGTAAATTATGGCGGAAATAACAGTTTTACTAGAGCCATCGGTGGTTCTTTTTTATAATCAAATTGCCCAAGCGGCAGGCATATCCCTGCAACAGGTGCTTAGCGATGCCCTATTTAAGCTGGCAGGTGAACTCTCTTTGGAGGCGTTGCAATAGAGTTTTCCCTTCCTCATCGGCAAGTTACATATCAAATTCACGAAAAATTACTGCGCCAAAACGAAGCCTGGCGTTATACAACGCCAGGCTGTGTAAGGTTATTAAAATTGTTTTCGCACAATACCCTTACATAATAACGATCAGGGCAACCAACGCTATCAATGTTACCTCACAGATGATAGCACTCCAAACGAGTCCGGGATTTACATAATCGGAAGTGCCTCTATCGCTCTTTCCGAGCCGCTTGTTCCAATCGAACTTCTTCTTGGTTTTGTTTTCCATAGTATATACCTTTCCTTTCACATATTTTATTTCAGTTCCGGATTCACATATCATGCCTACCGGATGTATTTTCGGCTTCGCTGCTTATTCCACATTCAAGGTCATAAGCTCTTGCATGCTTGTTACGCCTTTTTCCACAAGACTACGGCAAGAACTCCAAAGCGTTACCATTCCGTTTTGTCGCGCGAGGTCGCGAAGTACCTCCAAATTCTTCTCATGCGCAACGGCGTTACGCATATTCTCGTTCATGTACATAATTTCATGTACGGCAACTCTGCCCTTATAGCCCGTGCCGTTGCAGAATTGGCAGCCTTGTGGATGGTAAATACTGATGGGCTCCTCGATACCGAGAATCTCCATTTCCTTTGGGCTGGTTTTACCCTTCCTTTTGCATTCAGGACACAAACACTTGACAAGTCTTTGCGCGATAACACCCACCAATGCATCTGCTACAAGGTAATCCGGTACGCCCATATCCTCCAAACGCGTGATTGCACCGGGTGCATCATTCGTATGCAAGGTGCTGAACACGATGTGTCCCGTAATGGCAGCTCTAACGGCAATCTCTGCTGTTTCCTCATCGCGCATTTCGCCGATCATCATGATGTCCGGGTCTTGACGGAGAATGGAGCGAAGAGCCACGGAAAATGTCATATTGGCTTTCGGGTTTACCTGCATCTGATTGACACCCGGCATAATATATTCAACGGGATCTTCGACGGTAACAATATTCACAGCCGGCGTATTGACTTCCTTCAGGAATGAATACAAGGTTGTTGATTTGCCGCATCCCGTCGGACCGGTAAGCAAGATAATGCCGTGGGGTTTTGCAAGCATCTTATCGATTAAGGCGTTTTCATATTCGGTAAATCCAAGGTCGCTTCTTGTAAATCTGAAAGCGGTCTTATCAAGAACACGGATAACGAATTTTTCGCCGAATACCGTTGGGAGGGAGGAAACACGGAAGTCAAATTCCTTACCGCCGACGATCATATTGATACGCCCATCCTGTGGGACTCTCCGTTCTGCTATATTGAGTCCCGCCATGATCTTGATACGGGCGCAGATCGCAGAATAAGCATTTATCGGGAACTCTGCTCTTTCCTGCAAATCTCCGTCGATACGGTAACGCACCTTAACTACCTTTTCAAAAGGCTCGATATGAATATCACTTGCCCGATACGGAACGGCCTCTTTAATAATAGAGTCCACCAAACGTACGGACGGATTATTGACCACATCATTTTCTACGACATCCTCGTCATTTTGCGCCTTCTTACCGGAGAACAAAGCAGCATCGCCCTCCGTGTTCAAATCATCAAGAGCAGCAGAGGTTGATATTACTGCAGCTATCGAATCAATGTAACGGTCGATCTGAGCAGATGGAACGAGAACGTAATCTACGGGGGATACAATCTGAGAGTTGATTGCCGACATAGATGCACAATCGAGCGGTTTTGCGGTTGCAATCAGCAATTTCCCTTCCATGCTCATTGAAACGGGAATTACCTTATACCGCTTCATAAATTCGAACGTAAACAGGCCAAAAAGCGACTTATCTATGTCCAGCAAATCAATCTCCACATACGGCATACAGTAAAACTCACCCAAAGCGGGTAGTTCTCTTACTTCCGTTGTGTATTCCTTCGCAAGCATATAATCGCGGACGGGCACGCCCAAGCGCTCACAATCCTCAAGTATCTTATCAGCCTGCTTTTTCTTTATTACCTTTTTGTAAATATAGAACTGTAAAAGCTCATGATTTATATTCATCTGCTACCTCCGGGATCAAGTCAGCCCATTCATTATGGAAAGCATAGGCGAATAAACCGCGATAAACAACGTTCCAACCACCACACCCATAATAATCAACATAGTGGGCTGAATTTTAGCGGTAAGGGAGGACAGAGAGGATTCCACCTGCTCATCAAAGAACGTGCAAGAACGGTTCAACACCTCTTCCAAAGAGGCCGTTTTTTCTCCGACTGCAATCATCTGTATCAGCATTGACGGGAATAAATTTAGTTTTTGAAACGCATTGGTCAGCGACACACCCTGCCGCACATCCTCTGCTGCTTCATTAAACCGTTCCTCCACATAAGTGTTACCTAAAATAATGGATATGGTATCAAGTGCTGTCGCCAAATCCATGCCGCTTTCAAGAAGCAAGCTGAGCCCCCGGGCAAGGCGAGCAGTAATCAGGTTAATCTGAACCCGACCAATCAAGGGGCATTTAACTTTGAAGGTGTCAACGACTTTTTTGCCGAATTTTGTCCGAGAATAGAGGAATAATCCGCCACCGAGGAGAATTACAAAGAGAACGATTATCCGCCACCAATTCAAAACGAAATCCGATATATTGTATACCGCTAAGGTAATGCCTTGGGGCTGAATGTCCATTGAGGAGAGCGTTTCCTTAAATGTCGGAACAACGAAGGCTAACATCAAAACCACGATACCGACCGTCATCAGGGCGAGCGTCAACGGATACGCCAATGCGCCTCTTACCTTGCGTTTGATTGTCTCAGAAGATTCATAATAATCGGCAAGCGCTACAAACACGCTGTCAAGCTTTCCGCTGGCTCCTCCCACATGTACCATGCTGCGGAAAAAGTTGGGAAAGACGGATTTATGCTTATCAAGGGCTTCAGACAACATCGCGCCGCCCTTTACATCCTCGCTGATAACCTGCAAAATAGATCTGAAATAAGCCGAATAGGGCTGTTGCTTGAGGCTGTCAATACAATCAAGCAGGGTAATGCCCGTTACAAGCATGATGGAAAACTGCCGGCAAAAGGTGGTTAATTCGCTCATTTTAACCTTGCCGGTACCGAGTGTAAAGAAAGCAGACGGAGTGCCGCCTTTATAGACTTTAGCGGAAACTAAGTACAATTTTTGCTTGGTAAGCTGTACCGCCAGGTCGTTTTCATTCTCAGCGATAAAAATGCCCTTGTATTTTTTCTTTTGCAAATTTACCGCCACATATTTATATGTTGGCATAAAACCTCATCTCACTTTCTTTTATAGTCCAAGCAATGATAAATACCAACCGATGATCTGCGCTCCAAAAAAGATAGAAATTGTGAAGCCGACCACCAGGAACGGAGCAAAGGGGTACTCTCGGCTCTCGCCCTTTTGGCCTTTGGATAGTATCAGCATAATCACGGATGCAGGAATCGTCGCTATCAGTACTCCGAGCAACAAGCGTTCCCAACCGAGCAAGAGTCCAACAGCACCGACAAGCTTTACATCGCCGCCACCAAGCCCCTCTTTGCCGGTAAGCTTTTCAAAGCTCCAAGCGATAAGGCAAAAGACCGCAAATCCTCCAACACCGCCAATGACATGGGAAAGCCACCCATAGTCCTTATCAAAGAAAATGCTTGCTATTGCGAGAACCAGCAGAATAATCTGGAAGCGGTCAAAGATAATCATATGCTCCAGGTCAATGAAGAACACGCAAAGAAAAACCGACAGAACGGCCATATAGATGCAGGCTAGCGGAATGCTTTTCTCCCAAAACAGGCCGACACAAAAGAGCCAAAAGACTGTGTTGGCAAGCTCCACCGCTGTATAGCGGAAGGGAATATGCGTCTTACAGCTGCGGCATTTGCCGCCAAGCATTAAGTAGGAGAGCACGGGGATATTGTCGTACCACCGGAGTTCATACTTACAGGTGGGACAGTGGGAATTGGGCGTTGCAAGGCTCATATTGTTAGGCAGGCGGTAAATTACCACGTTAAGAAAGCTACCCACACATAAGCCAAGCACGGCCGACAAAATATAACTGCAAATCAAATAAAATTGATCCATATTCTGTCCTCAGAACGTGCTGGTAGGTGCGATTTGTTCCGGGAACAGGCCGCCGTACAGTTCGAGATTCCCCACGACTGACGGTGCTTCGATCTGGCTGGGCAAGCGGGTGAAGATGATTCCATTTTCCCCCGCTTCCTCATTTACCTTGCCAAGCACGCTGATAAGGCTCCGCGGAAGGTTAACGCACACAAATTTGGGTTTATCAAGCGCAATCAAATCCGGATTTCCTTCTATCAAAGTGAGCGCCCACTTTACGAAAATACGGAAATTTTCGTATGCAAATCCTTCTTTGGTAGTGGGAGTTTCCCGGCACATAAATTGAGGTAATTCACGGGGGATTTTTCTTGCAAAAAGCTTCTGTTCGCTTTGGGAATCCAAACCTGCTGCAGTTTCCTCTTCATCGTCAGCAGTGGCGCTTGCCTCATGGAGAAAATCACCCGTCATAAACTCATCGTCTTCGTCGTCCGGGTCCTCTGTAAGTAAGTTATCTGTGTCCTCGCCAAGGGTCATAACCGTCAGCTTTTGGGATCTGGCCCGTTCTCTTGCATTCCGTATCGTAAGCTCCGCGTAGGAATGGTCAAACAACATATCCTCCGACACAACGCTTTGTTCTTCCAAAATTTCACGACCAAACGGAAGCGTGTAATATCCAACCGGCTTGCCGTTTGCTACGAACACAAAACGGGAATAAATATCCTTTATGTCCAGGAATAAATAAGATGCATTTTTCAGTTTGGAATTGAACTGTAACGCGCCGCCTATCAGCGCACCGGACGCAAAGGTAAGCGTGTCTACCAGCAGCTTATTTTCCGAGCAAGCGGCGTAAATGGCAGCCACAATGCGCTCCTGCACCGCTGTGATCGCAAAGGTAGTATACTGCTTGTTCTGATCCGCGATATATGATGATATCTTCAAATCGCTATAGTTCCGGTAAAGGCTCTCAAGCGTTACATCAAGCGCTTTTTTTGTCTGTCCGGAGCCTTTCATAGTGGGGATCTTGACCACATCCGTCAGGACGGCATTGTCCGGCAGGATTACCGTAATTTTTCGAACGGATTCGGACGGCATTTGCCTGGTATAGTCCCTTACGGCGTCCTTAAACTTCTGGAAGAAAACATCGTCCAATTGACCGCCCGGATAGCTTTTTATAGTATGCGCAATGCTTGACACGTCGTTACCATTCATAGAATAGAAATGAATGACGGAACGCTCTGTGTCAATTGCAATTGTTGTCGAATAATTAAATCGTGCCATATTCTGTTCTCCAATTTTAATGCAACAGATTACGCTGTCGGTGTTGGAAGCGAGTATCGCCAACAAAGGACGCGCACTTCGGAATCGATAAGATATGCTTCCACATAAAGCACCGGCGTTTTAGATTCATCTGCTTTATGCCATACTGTAAGGGCGTGTCCGCTTACCTCGTATGCATAATTTTCATAGGCTTGTGTAAAGTCTGCGCCGGCTTTCACGCATGCGAGATAGTCTTCTCCAATCTGATCTATCTCTACGTCTCGCGAGAAGATAAGGTTTTCGTCTTTTACTTGGTAGTGTCCGATTAAAGTCAGATTTAACAGCACAGCGCAAAGTGAAAAGATAACGAGTATGAACACGATAGCATTTTCAATTGCTACGCCCCGTCTGCATTTTAACAGTTGCTTTAATCTCATATTCCGTCCCCCTTTCGATAGGAAAACGAAATGATATTCACGCCTTTTGGGTTCGTTATGGTAATTGCCAATTCGGAACGCAAGGATTCCGGATAATTTACGGTGATTTGCGCCGTGAATTTGTTATCTTCGCAGTAATATGTATAGGTTGTACTACCGCTGCCGTCGGGTGCGCCATCCGTTAGTGAGACATCTTCTGCAAAGGAAACAAGGGCAAGAAATTCAGCCTCATTTTCTGCTGCCTTGAAGCACTCCAATACATTGCCCGCAAAGCTTTGGGCTTCGCTTCTGTTGATTATATTGGTCTTTGTTACAATCGAAGATAACGCGATGGAAAGCGCTGTAATACTAACAACAGAGATGATAGCAAGCGCAATCACGACCTCAGCGATGGAAAAACCGTTTTTACAGTGTTGTTTACGCATGCGGCGCCACCTCCGTTATCGTGCCGCTACGGAGAAAAAGCACAAAGCTGCGTTCTGTTTGCTTGCCATTCTTTCCGACCCGGTGAGTTACGCATTTTATGAGCTTTTCATTTGCAGAAAAGGTTACGCCGTCAATGGCATCATAACCGTCTTTTTGCGCTTCATCCAGGAAAAGGACACCGTCTGCAAATTTTACAATTTTCTCCGTGCCGCTTACGGTTACGGTCAATGTTCCGTCCTCGGCAACCAGGAACACACTGTCCGGCGTATCGTTTTCCGCCACCCATGCGGAAAACACCTCTTTGAGCGCTGCGTGCTCCTCTAAAAATTCGTACTCAGCTTTATGCTCGGTGGTAAAGCCACTCATCAGCACAGAAAAGGAAATGAACATTGTCGTAAGAATCGCCATAAGCGCCAAGACAATGATAAGCTCGACAAGGGTAAAACCTCCCTTGTCGCGCTTTGCACTATGAACTTTTTGCACTGCTTTTCTGCACATAGCTCTCAAACTTTCTCATAAATAGGGTAAGCACTCTGCACCCGCTAGGAGTACAGAGTGCTTGCATTCGTTAAACAATCATTTTTATGTTGTTAGGCTGTAAGGGGATTAGTTT
>JAZNGK010000060.1:0-5754 GCA_045576395.1 Faecousia sp.
G
Source organism: Faecousia sp. (assembly GCA_045576395.1). Lineage (GTDB taxonomy): Bacteria > Bacillota > Clostridia > Oscillospirales > Oscillospiraceae > Faecousia. The sequence goes on from JAZNGK010000060.1 coordinate 2, forward strand.
GGACAAGATTCTGGAGCTGGCAAAGGCCGCAGATGCCGCAGCGGAAAAGTATGGCGTGGATATCATCTTCACCTGCCCTGTGGTGGATATCCGTCGCGTAAAAGAGAACACCAAGTACCTTCATGTGTTTGCCCCCCATATGGACCCCATTCCTGTGGGCAGAGGCTTGGCAGATATTTTGCCGGAATCCTTGGTTGCCGCAGGCGCTGAGGGCGTTATGCTTAACCATGTGGAAAAGCCTGTGTCCTTCGAGGTGCTCGCTGAAACCATCCGGCGTGCCGAGGAAGTCGGCTTGCTCACCATTGTGTGCGCCGACTCTATGGCAGACGCATCTAAGATTGCCACACTAAGCCCCGACATTATCGTTGCCGAGCCTTCCGAGCTTATCGGCACCGGTGTCAGCGTAGGCCCTGAATATGTGGAGGCGGCTACCAAGTGCGTAAAGAGCGTCAACGAGAACATTTTGGTGCTCACCGCCGCGGGTATTGCCAACGGTACCGATGTTTACAACACGATTATTGCCGGTGCGGATGCGACCGGTTCTTCCTCGGGCGTAGCAAAGGCACAGGATCGTGCCGCTATGGTCGATGAGATGATTGCCGCTGTGCGTAAGGCATGGAATGAACGCCACGCTTAATGATATTTATTATTTTTTGGAGGTAACAAAAAATGGAATTTAAGGTATATCAGAAAGAACTGCAGCTACAGTCCCGCGGCTGGATCCCCACCTTCCACGACATTTCCAAGGAAGTTATGGAGATTGTAAAGGAGTCCGGTGTTAAGAACGGTACCGTTGCTGTCGTTTCTCACCACACCACCTGCTCCGTTATGGTTCAGGAGTGCTCTCACGATATGGACTCCTTCGACCTGGAGTTCCTGCAGCATGACCTGCTGGACATTATGCGCAAGATGATTCCCGACTACACCAACGAGGGCGATTACCGCCACCCCGGTCCTATTCACGCGCAGTTTGGCCGCTATGTTGATGAGCCCGGCAACTACACTTCCATGAACACCGATGGCCACCTGCGCTCCGTGTTCTTCGGTCGCTCTGAGACCCTGACTATCAAAGATGGCAAGCTGGACGGCGGCGAGTTTGCTCACATCTACTTCATCGACTGGGACCATGTCCGTGCCCGTCCCCGTCAGGCTAATATTACTGTTATGGGTACCACTGAGGATGTAAACGATCGTAAGTGGAAGAATGGCGAAACCATCAACACCCTGCGTAAATTCACCCCCGAGGAGAAGGCCTACGACCTGCACTACGATAACCAGCTGGAAGGCCGCGTATAATTGTCGTTGACTACATAATCAATAACGAAAAAGTAATATTAAAGGAGAAATTGTACGATGAAAGACTTTGTAGTAGAGCCTGCAACCAAGTTTAGCTTTCAACCTGCTGACTTTGTGCCGTTTAAGGACCGTGAGGTCTGCGAGCGCGTGCGCAAGATGAGTGGCAAGGAGCTGGAGCAACGCGAGGCATGGTGGCATCCCGAGTTCGAGGTTAAGGTTATGATGAACCCCCACCCCGTTCTGATTTCCACCCTGTTCACCCGTCTGAAAGCCGCTTCCGAGGCAGGCAAGACCTTCACTATGATTTTGGGCAATCCCGAGCCCGATACTTACATTCCTTTGGCACAGCTCATCAACTACTTCCAGGTAGACTGCTCCAAGGTGCACCTGTTTGCCGAAGACGAGTGGGCAGATGACCAAGGCAATATCGCCCCTATCACCTACGAGGCAGGCTTTGCGCACTCTATGATTAAGTACTTATACTATCAGATTGATGAGAAGCTGCGTATGCCTATGGAGAATGTGCATTTCCCCACCAACGCCAACATCAATGACTACTCCAAGATTATCAACGACATTTCCGAGGGTGGTGCAGATATCGCTTCTACCTCTCCCGGATGGGCAGGCCATATGGCATTCGTTGACCCCATTCCCGAGTTCATCGGCAGTGGCGACATTGAGGAATGGCTGAATCAGCCTGCTCAGCTGGTCAAGCTGCACCCCATGACCATTATGCAGAACTCCCTGAACGGTACCTTCGGTCAGTCCGGCGACATCGCAAATGTGCCGCCTATGGCCGCTACCATCGGACCTTTGGATGTTATGCGTGCAAAGGAGCGTATCGAGGTTCACGCATTGGCTACCTGCGGTACTTTCTCCTCTTGGCAGAGAATGACTTCTCGTCTGTGTACCCACGGTCCTATCACACCTTATCTGCCCAGCACTATGTTGCAGACCAAGAAGACACAGGTCTACATCAGCGAAGAGCTGGCAGCTCCCTTCGAGTGTTGGGAGAAGGTAGGTTACTAATATTTGTGCGCAAGGGCTGCCACATCGCGGATGTGATGTGGCAGCCTTCTAAAAAACTGCAAAAGGGGAGGAGTGCCCTATGTATATCGGTGTTGATTTGGGCAGTACCAATTTGAAGGCTGCGCTTTATGACGAAAATCTAAACTGTATTGCGCAAAAAAGTACGCCTGTGGCGTACATACGGCAGGGAGAATTCATAGAATTTGATGCCAAGCAGTATTTCGACAGCTTGGTTATGCTTCTTTCGCAATTGGCAAACGAACACACCGGCAAAATCTTGCAAATTGCCTTTACCGGTCAGGCGGAATCGCTGGTCTGCTTGGATGCGCAAGGTGTTCCCGTATACAATGCCATCTCTTGGATGGATGAACGCTCCACGCAGGAGTGCGCCCTCTTGGAGGCGCAATTTTCACCGGAGCTGTGCCACCGCATTACCGGTCAGCAGGCGGTTTTGCCGACATGGCCGGCTACCAAAATCCTTTGGCTGCAACGCAATCGGCCGGAGGTGTTTAAGAAGGTTGCCACCTATATGCTGCTGAAAGACTATATCGTATACTGCCTGACAGGCAAGCTGTGTGCGGATATGTCGATTGCAACCTTTTCCTTTTACTTTGACATTTACGGGAAATGCTATTGGCAAGAAATGCTCGATGCCATCGGCATTACCGAGAATCAGCTTCCCCCGTTGGTGGAGCCTTGCACAATCGCAGGCGCTTTGACGGATGAAGCTGCAATAGCAACGGGTTTATCACGCGAAACCCGTGTAAATATCGGCACTTTGGACCATTTTGCCGGTATGATTGGCACCGGCAATACCGCTGCTGGTGGTATGACCCTTTCCACCGGTACAACCATGGTGCTTGCCACTATGGCAGAGCATACGCCCGACCCCGATTGGGATATGGCTCTGCACTACGGCTTCCTGCCGGACACTTATATTATGCTACCGGTTATGGAAAGCGGTGGTGTGTGTCTGGATTGGTTCCGTCGTACCTGCATGAATAATATGGATTACGACACCTTGAACGCAGAGCTGTTGGCTTCGGCTGACTCGCAACTGCTGTTTTTGCCGTACCTGGTGGGCACCAATGCACCGGAATTTGACCGTGAGGCAACCGGTGTGTTCTTCGGCTTGCGTCAGGAGCATACCGCTGTGCAAATGGCAAAGGCGGTGATGGAGGGCGTGTGCTTCGTGTTGCGGAAGAATTGCGAGGACATTCTCGCAAAGGGCACGAAGATTTCCGGCATTGTCGCCACCGGTGGCGGTGCAAAGAGCGCGGTTTGGTGTCAGCTGCAGGCGGATATTACCGGACTTCCCGTAGAGGTTCCGGCAGTAACAGAGGCGGCCTGCTTGGGTGCCGCTATGCTGGCCGCTTGGACAGAGGGTCAGTATGCAACCTTGGAGCAGACAGCCAAGGATGTGAAAATGGTGCGCAAATATACCCCCAACCCCAGCGAAGCGTTGGAGCAGAAATACAGGCGTTTTTGCAAGCTGTATACAGCCGCATTGGAAATTGCAAAGCTATAAGAGGGATACGAAATGTGTACTTATACAATCCAAAAAACACAGGGAAAACCCGATTGGCAGGCAATCCCTGTTATGCAGATGCGCGCCCTTTCTTGGGCGAATGATACGGACATCACCGCGCAGGCGCAGCTGTGCTGGGATGAAAATGCCTTATATGTGCGTTTGGAGGCGGTGGAGCCGCACATCCGCAAGGAGGAAACAGGCGCGCTGGCAAAGACATGGGAGGATAGCTGTTTGGAGCTGTTTCTCAGACCGACGGAACGCCCCGATTACTTCAACATTGAAATGACCCCCAACCGCGCCATCTTTTTGGGCTTCGGCACAGAAAAGTCGAATATCATTCGTCTGCTGGTGCGAAATGTAGAAGCCCTCTTGGATTCACAGGTGGAATTTACCGATGGCGGTTGGGTGCTAACCTACCAAGTCCCGTTTGCCTTTATCCGTCGGTTTTTCCCGGAATTTGAGGCAAAGAAGGGCGTTAAGATGTATGGCAACACCTATAAATGCGGCGATTGCACAGTCGCACCGCACTATATGGCGTGGGCACCCATCGCAAGACCGGAGGATTCCTTCCATTGTCCGAAACAGTTCGGCACGCTCATTCTCGGCTAAAGATTGCAGTGCAGGCCAAAAAACTGCGTTGCAGAGGAAAACACTACCAAGAAATACAAAAAGGCGAAACGATTCCGTAAAGTTTTACAAAAAACCAAAAGAAGTATTGACAATACTGACTGTTTTGTACTAAACTGTATAGGTGAAATGGAATGACTGTTGTGTAACTTCTGCAAGATGCCTTTGGGGGAGTCGAACAAGCCCTCAGCACAACAAAAAGACTGTTTTTCTACGAATGAAGGAGGAAATGAACAATGGCTTATGGTAAGAAGGTTTGGATTTTTCCCGATGCAGAACTGCCCCCTGTAGGTGTGAATTTGATTCCCGGGCATGAGTCTGTGATTATCACCAATGTAAGCAAAAAGACGGCAAATGTAACATTCACCTTGCTGTATACCGATAAGGAGCCCGTCAGCTTCACCACGCAGGTGGAGTCGATGCGTGTGCGTTGTCTGCGTACCAATGTGGAAAGCGATTTCGGTGAATTTACTGCTAAATTTGATGAGCAATATGCGATTATGCTTGAAAGCGATGTTCCCATCGTTGCACAGTATGGTCGTGCAGAGCCCAGAGAGGTCAATTTCTATACCACACCCGGCTACTGCGAATAATTACATACAATATTTTTAGGAGGAAACTAAAATGGCAAGAATTTGTATCCCTGATTACGAGTATAAAGAAAGAGTACAGCGCTGCGCTAAGATTCTGCAGCGTGAAAAGTTGGACGTTCTGATTGTGAACGGCAACGAGGCTGATTACGCAAACCCCCGTTATTTCTCCGGCTTCTGGCCTCTGTTCGAGCGTGCCGGTGTGGCAATTGCCGCCAATGGTGATGCCGCTTTGATGGTAGGTCCCGAGTCTTCTATCTTCGGCGCTGACCGTAACAAGCTGGACAAAATCTTCACCTTGCTTGCTTACCGTGAGAGTGCTGACCCCGCTTACCCCGAAGCAAAGCCCGACACCTTCCACGACGTATTCAAGGCCATCGGTGTAACCGGTGAGAACATCCGTATCGGTGTTGCTTCCTATCTGGATACCTCCGTTGTTATCTTCAACGCTATCAAGGAAGCCTTCCCCAAGGCTGAGATTGTTGATGCTGGCAAGATTATGGTCGAGCTGCGCCGCGTAAAGTCCGAGAATGAGCTGGCTTGTCTGCGTGAGGGCTACCGCATTGCTGACCTGGCTACCCAGGCTGTTATGCAGGAAATCAAGCCCGGTATGACCGAGCTGCAGGCTGTCGGTACCGCACAGCGCGTTGTTTACGAAAACGGCGCCGAGTACGAAGGCC
>JAZNGK010000061.1:0-16160 GCA_045576395.1 Faecousia sp.
GTTTTGTCGAAAAGACTCGAAAAATTGCGCCTTATGCACACTTGCCATGCCCGACGCAATCTGTTATGCTATATGTAGTACAGTAAAGAGGGGGTCGCTTTGTGCATAAATTGCTAATCGCAGACGGGTCCGAGGCGTATACCAACGCTTTGTCCGCCATCTTCAAGCACGAATTCGACCTGCACATCTGCCACGATGGGGAAACCGCCCTGGAAGCGCTTCTCTCATTTAAGCCCGACATTCTGATTCTCAATTTGATGCTCCCATACAAAGACGGGCTGACCCTTTTGCAGGAAAGCGCCCACAAGCCGAAGGTCATTTTGGCAATCACGCCCTATGTAAACCACTATATTGAGCAGGTGGCAGGTGATTTGGGCGTGCAGTACATTATGATTATGCCCACCGTACAATCCCTGCGGATACGGCTTATGGATATGATTGCCACCACCATAGCGCCAAAAACCGACCTGCACAGGCAGACGGTGGTACACCTGCACATTTTGAACTTCCGCAATCATTTAGACGGCTACCAACAGCTCTGCGTGGGTATTCCTATGTTTGCCAAAAATCCCAATCTGCGCCTGTCCAAGGAGCTGTATCCTATGATAGCGGAGCATTTTGGCTTGCCCGACTCGAGAACGGTGGAGCACTCTATCCGCAAGGCGATTGCCTCTGCATGGACACACAAAGACCCTTTGGTTTGGGGAAAGTACTTTCCGCAAACCAAAAACGGCAACTTTCCCTGTCCGACCAACAAGGCATTTATCGCCCGTATTTCGGCGCTTTTGGAGCTGTAATTCAAAAAAATGTCATAGTTTATTTTTATTTTCGACATTCGGTGTTCAAAATCCCATATTATTGTATAAACAGAAAGACGCGAAGCCGTAAGCGTACTTTCTACCTCTTTTCTACCTCTCTTCTTTTTTACCCCATATGCGAAAAAACCGCTACAACCGTAGCGGTTTTTTTCTTTACCACAAGCCCAGGTAGCCTACGACGATTCCCACAACTGCCGAAACGGCAATAATGATAATCGGATGCACTTTTTTGATAGCCGGCACCAGCATCGCGCCAAACAGGCAGACCGACAGGTAGAACGACGGCTTTTGCAATACGGAAGCGCTTACGCCCATCGGAAAGAACACACCTACGCCCACCGTCAAAATCGCGCCGGCGATAAGGCCCACCACCGCAGGCTTCAGCCCCGTCATACAACCGCTGACCACAGCGGAATTGCGGAACCTTTCGTAGCATTTTGCCACAATCAAAATCACCACAAACGAGGGCAGCACCACGCCCAGTGTGGCGCACGCCGAGCCAAGCAAGCCACCCACCTCGGCGCCTACATAGGTTGCCATATTGACCGCAAAGGGTCCGGGCGTTGATTCACTGACGGCAATAAAATTCGTAATGGCTTCTTGAGAAAGCAGCGTCCCCCAATGACGGGAAACCTGCTCCTGCATCAGCGGCAGCATCGCATAGCCACCGCCAAAGGTGAATGCTCCAATCATAAAGAAGGTCAGAAACAGCTCCAAATATATCATTTCTCCAACCGCCTTTCCATCGCCTTAGCCGTTACCAAGCCAAAGACCGCACAGCCGACCAGCACAGGCAGAACGCTCACATCTAAAATACCTGTGAGCAAAAACGAACCTGCCATAATGAGATAGGACGCCCAATTTTTGGTATTCTTTTGATACATGCCCCAAAGCGCCTTGCACAACAACGCCAAAACGCCTGCGCGAATCCCTTGAAACGCATATTGCACCGCCTTCAGCTCTTGAAATTGACGAAGCGCAAAGGAAATGGCATAAATAATCACAAACGAGGGCAGTACTACGCCCAGCGTAGCGCACACCGAGCCAAGCACGCCGCAGGTTCGGTAGCCGACAAAGGTAGCGGAGTTGATAGCAATCGGACCGGGGGTAGACTCGGCAATCGCGATAATCTCCAAAATATCCTCATCGGTAACCCAGCCATGCTTTTCCACAGCCTCTTTTTGAATAATCGGAATCATCGCGTAGCCGCCGCCAAAGGTAAACGCGCCGATTTTCAAAAAGGTAGTAAATATCCTACCTAACTCTTTATAACGATTTTGCAAATTTACACGCCCTTTCATACCCATACAATACTCTAAAATCGTGGATTTTGCAACCGTTGTTTGACACTTTTTCCAAATTGTGATAGGATAAACCCAAAAGGAGGGACGCCTATGAATCCCGATTGCCGTACCCGATTTCTGTTGGGCGCAGAGGCTATGGACAAATTGAAAAACGCCCATGTAGCCGTCTTCGGCTTAGGTGGCGTAGGGGGCTATGTGGTGGAAGCACTCGCGCGAAGCGGTGTGGGCGCGTTGACCCTTGTTGACCACGACACCATCAGTCCCACCAACCTCAATCGGCAGATTTTGGCAACCCAAGCCACCCTTGGGCAGGACAAGGTTGCCGTTGCCGCGCAACGGGTGTTAAACATCAATCCAAGCATACGGGTCTACCCAAAAAAGACCTTTTATCTGCCCGAAACCGCAAGCGAATTTGATTTTACGGCATACACCTATGTGGTCGATGCCATTGATACCGTTACGGGAAAGCTGATGCTGATACAGTCGGCAAAGGACGCAGGCACGCCCATTATCTGCTCTATGGGCACAGGCAACAAGCTAGACCCCACCGCCTTTCGCGTGGGGGATATTTCTGAAACGACCGTATGCCCATTGGCGCGGATTGTGCGCAAGGAATGTAAAAAACGGGGTATTCAAAAGCTAAAGGTGGTATACTCCACCGAAGACCCCATCGCCTGTGAATTACCGCCCGATGACCCTGCTTGGAAGGAGCTTCCGCAAGGGCGAAACGCCCTGCCCGGCTCGGTGTGCTTTGTGCCTGCAACGGCAGGTATGATTCTAGCCGGTGAAGTCATTCGCGATATTATTAAAAAATAAACCGATTGCCACGGATGCTTCGCATCCGTGGCAATTCGTTCCTTATCCTATATGTCGGGGGGGATGCAAACCTCCCCCCCCGCTGAAAAGGTTTATTTCTTTTTTCGGAAAACAATACATTTGGAAATCCAAAAATTGCCCAGCAAAACAGCGATTTGCCCCACCAATTTGATAGCGGTGCCGGGGAAATCCAGCCAGGTAACAAACACCAGCAAAAGCGCTTCTTCCATGGCAAGCGTGAGCAAACGCCCTGCAAAAAACGAACTCACTTCCTGCCACGCGGCTTTCCCTCTCGTCTGCGAGCGAAACACCCACTTGCGGTTTGTTCCATAGGCAAAGCCTACCGCCAACACCCAGGCATACACATTGGCAAGCAATTCGTGGATATGCAGAACAGAATCAAACAGCACAAACGACCCCACGCAGACAACAGTGGTACACCCCCCAAAGAAGATATACAGCAAAAGCTGTCTGTGGTTGCCGATTGCCTTTGCAATTCGGTTAAACATTGTCATTTCCCTGCCTTGCCATTTTTTCCGTATCCAGGCGCACCACATAACGCGGCCGCGCCTTGACCTCATGATAGATTGCGGAGATATAGCCACCGATGACACCCAAGCCCAGCAGAATACCGCCGCCCAACAGCAGCAGAAGCAAAATAACGGTGGTAAAGCCTTCCAGCGCCAAGCCGCGCGCCCAGCGAATCAGCGTTTGAATCCCCAAAATCACACCTGCTCCCATCGCCACCACGCCCAAATAGCTCACAACCGTCAGCGGTTTTGTGCTAAAGGACACGATGTTGGAAATGCCATACCGCACAAGCTTAAAAAACGACCACTTCGTCTTACCGAAGGCGCGCTCTGCCACATCATAACGGACTTGACAGCTCGAAAAGCCCACCCAAAAGGACATCGCACGGAAAAAGGTTTTCCGTTCAGGCATATCCAGCAGAACCGACACTACCTGCTTAGACAGCAGCTTAAAATCGCTGGCATTTTCCATATCGAAGCCTGTGAGTGCGGATATGATTTTATAAAAGAACTTAGCAAAGCCTCTGCGGATTGCCGTTTCATTGCCCCGATAATTTTTCACGCCCTCTACAATTTCAAAACCCTGCTCCCACTTGCGATACATTTCCACAATGGTCTTAGGCGGATGCTGTAAATCGCAATCCATCACCACCGCGCAGCCGCCTTTCATCACCGACAGACCTGCAAAAATAGCCGCTTCCTTGCCAAAATTCCGGCTGAATTCCAAACCGCGCACGGTTCTGTCCGTCTTTGCAAGCGACAAAATCTCTGCAAAGGTTCTGTCGGACGAGCCGTCGCTGACGAAAATCAGCTCATACGGAATCTGCGCTTCCATCATAATTTCCTGCACCACCTTTGCGGTGTTACAGATATTCTCCTGCTCATTGTAGGCAGGAATCACAATTGAAAGCAAAGGATTTTTCATCGTTTTTCTCCTTAAAAAAGATTGTGCGCAAAGCTCTTGCCACGGGTGTCCAGCCGTACGCCAAACAGCTCCGCAATCGTGGCGGCAACATCGGCAAAGCTATCGCGTGTGCCGAGATTAGCAGGCTTTACACCCTCGCCCAATACCAACAGGGGCACATATTCTCTCGTATGGTCGGTGGTTGCCGAATAGGCTGGGTCGCAACCGTGGTCAGCCGTAATCATCACCAAATCCTCGCTTCCCAGCACAGGCAGGAAGCTACCCAGCCAGCTGTCAAAGGCGGAGAGCGCCTTGGCGTAGCCGTCCACATCGCGACGATGACCGAACTGCATATCAAAATCCACCAAATTCACAAAGCAAAGACCCGTAAAATCCTTGCCTGCATATGCCATCGTATGCGCCATACCGTCTGCGTTGCTTTGGTTGTACACATACTCGCTTACCCCACGCCCAGCGAAAATATCGTGGATTTTGCCCACGCCGACAGTCGCATAGCCTGCCTGTTGCAGCGCGTCCAAAACAGTAGGCTTGGGGGGCGCCAAAGAGAAGTCGTGGCGGTTAGCGGTACGGGTATAATGCCCCGAGGTGCCCACAAACGGACGAGCAATCACCCGTCCCACGCCATGCTTACCCTGCAACAAATTCCGCGCAATCCGACAGTATGCATATAGCTGTTCGGGCGGTACGACATCTTCGTGGGCGGCAATTTGAAATACGGAATCGGCAGAGGTGTAGACAATCAAATCCCCTGTGCGCACATGGGTATCTCCGTATTCGGCAATCACCTCTGTGCCCGACCAAGGCGCATTGGCAAGCACGCCGCGCCCTGTTTCTCTGCAAAACGGCTCTAAAATCTCCGCAGGAAAGCCGTTGGGATAGGTGGGTAACGGGTGCTCCGACACCACACCGCCCAGCTCCCAATGCCCAATGGTGGTATCCTTACCCTGGGAAGCCTCTTTCAAACGGGCAAACGCGCCCGTTGGCGTATCGGTCTTCGGCAGACAGGTTACCCCGTCTATATTGCCAAGACCTGCCCGAATCAAGTTGGGAATGTGCAAGTACGAAGACCTTGCGCACGACGCCAGGGTATTCACCCCCACATCGCCAAAAGCCGCCGCATCGTCCATCGCGCCGATACCGAGGGAATCCAAAACAATCAAAAAAACGCGTTTCATAAAAACCCCTTAATAACTGCCGTCGTTTTCCAAGCCTTTGGCAATCTTCACAATCCGAGAAGTGCCCAAACGGGACGCGCCCAGCGCAATAAATTTCTCCGCATCCTCCAAGCTGGAAATCCCGCCTGCGGCCTTGATTTTGACAGACGGCCCGATATGCTTTGCAAACAGCTCCACATCCGCAAAGGTCGCGCCTGCGGTGGAAAAGCCCGTAGAAGTCTTAATATAATCCGCCTTGGCATCGGTAACGCATTTGCACAGGGCGATTTTCTCCTCGTCGGTCAACAGGCAGGTTTCAATAATCACCTTCAAGAGCTTTCCCTTGCAGGCGGGCTTGATTTGAGCGATTTCCGCAGTGATTTCTGCCCACTTGCCCTCTTTTGCCCAGCCGATATTGATGACCATATCCACCTCGTCAGCGCCGTTATCCACCGCATCCGATGCCATAAAGCACTTCGATGCGGTCGTTGCATAGCCGTTGGGGAAGCCGATAACCGTACAAATCGCCAGGCGCGCGCCCACATAATCCTTTGCCTGCTTGACAAAGGATGCAGGAATACACACCGAGGCGGTTTGATAGCGCATACCGTCATCACAAATTGCCTTTATTTCCTGCCAGGTCGCGGTTTGCGACAGCAGTGTGTGGTCGCATTTTGATAAAATTTCAGCTAATTCCATAGGGATACTCCTTTCGTCTTATCCGTGCAGTTTGACTGTTTTTCCCTCACGGATTCCGTTTACATAACATTTATGGCACATCGCGATGTAGGCATCGTTGCCACCGAGCACCACCTGTGCGCCTTGGGTAATGATATGTCCTTCCCCGTCAATACGGGCATTCACCGTCGCTTTTGCACCGCAATCGCAGATGGTCTTAATCTCCTGAATGGTGTCTGCCACTTCCATGAGGCGCATAGAGCCGGGGAACAGCTTGGTTTGAAAGTCTGTGCGCAGACCGAAGCACATTACAGGCACATTGAAATCATTGACAATGTAGCGAAGCTGGTCAATTTGGCTCGGTGTTAAAAATTGACACTCGTCCACAATAATCACATCGCAGGTATCCTTTTGCGTTTCCACAAACAGCGCATACACATCGGTTTCGGGCGGAATGATATGCACCGCAGATTGCAGACCAATCCGACTTTTCAAAATCTCCGCCCCGTCGCGTACATCGGCGCTCGGCTTTATCAGCCATACATTTAGATTATTTTCCTCATAATTATACTTTGTAATCAGCGCTTGCGCTGTTTTGCTCGAGCCCATCGCGCCATATTTGAAGTAAAGCTTCGCCATTGTCGCACCTTCTTTCCTGTGATTGTTCTTATTATACCGAAAAAATGCCATTTATGCAAGCGCTTGTATCCGCACAAAACGCAGGGGTGTGCAAAGCACACCCCTGCGTTACGCCCTTGGGTTTTATTTCAAAGCGCCTGTCAGATGAAGGGTTGGTTGATATATGAGCAGTTTCAATCCTGCTTTTTCTTCTGCTCGATCTGGGCTTGATACTTTTTGCCCACGCTCAATTTTGACTGCATGCTGGTACCACGCATAATGGTGGCAGAACCATATTTGCTGTTGATCGCATCAAATGCCCGGTCCAGCTTACGGGCTTTGTCCTTGCTCTCGTCCGGGAACAGAGACATTTGCGGTGTGTCCTCCCGGGTGATGTTCGTCAGGGATATCCCCAGAAGACGCAATGGGGTGTGGCCGTCCCAAAGCTCCGAAAAAAGCTGCTTACAGAGCTGATAGACCTCCCTGGAGATGTCGGTTGGGTTATCCAAGGAGCGCTGATGGGAGCTTGTTTTGAAGTCATTTGAGCGAATGGATACAGCAACGCAATATGCCTTCGCTCTGTCGGCTCGAATACGCGCCGTAACGCCGTCTGCGAGGGCCAGCAAGACCTTGTGCGCCTGTTCTCGCGTAACTACATCTTCTTCCAGAGTGGTTGATATGCTGTAACCCTTAGCCTCCTCAGGGGCTGCCAGAACCTCAGAGGGGTCAACGCCGTTGGCGTAATCGTGAATCTGCTTGCCCACTTTGATGCCAACAACGCGCTGCACGCGGCTTAAGTCTGCCTTCGCCAAATCTCCAATTGTTTTTATACCTGCTCGCTCCAGCTTTTCCGCAGTTGAATGACCAACTGAAAACAAATCACCCACAGGAAGTGGCCACATCTTCATAGGTATCTCATAGCGGTAAAGGGTGTGCACCTTGTCCGGCTTCTCAAAGTCGCTGGCCATCTTGGCTAACAGCTTGCAATTGCCGATACCTACATTGACGGTAAAACCAAGCTCGCTGCGGATCCTGTTGCGAAGGGTATGCGCAATCGCGACAGGGTCCGGGTAGATGCGATGGGTACCTGTCATATCCAAAAAGCATTCGTCGATCGACACCTTCTCCACGACAGGCGCAATTTCCCTGCAGATATCCATGAAGGCCTTTGAGGACTGCTCATACAGTTTGAAATCCGGTCTGGCAAGAAACAGGTCCGGACACTTGCGCAAAGCCATTGCCACAGGTTCACCCGTCTTAATTCCGTACTTCTTTGCAGGGATAGATTTTGCCAAAATGACACCGGTTCTCTTCTCGCGATCTCCACCTATGGCGGAAGGAATCAAACGAATATCCGATTCACCCTGCACCACTCTACGAGTGGCTTCCCAGGATAGAAACGCACTGTTGACATCAACGTGAAATATTAACCGTTCCATGGAACCACTCCTTTCTTGTTCCTATAATATCAGTTTCCATTATGAAACGCAAGTCGCCGATCACCGCTTTGGGGAGTTCTCGATGAATATTCCGTAGCCCGTTGTGGGGTCATTTACAAGCACATGGGTTACGGTGCCGATGAGCTTTCCGTTTTGGATAATCGGACTGCCACTCACGTGTGTGTCAAGTGTAGGACAAAATTTTGCACCAACCTAAATTGTAAGTAACGCGGTTTATTTGCCGTTTCTAAAAACAGAAACTGTACAATACGCAAGAGATACTTTAATAATAAAATACAGCCCTTACTTGATAAAGGGCTGTAGGGCACAAGACTAACTAAACTATTATTTCTTCGTTGTATAATAAGATACGCTGTTTGCTAAAGTAGCATTCACGTTCTTTGCAGTTTTATAATTGGAAAAATAACTTACAACAGTAACATAGTAATTCTTACCGCCCGAGGGAATAGTAATACTAAAGCCACTGGACTTATAATAATGCGCTTGCACAGTTTTCCCAGTTTTCACTTCTGTTAAATAGACATCGAACTTCAAAAGTTGCTTTGCTTTGGATGCAGAAAAACCTGCATCCGCATCAGCTCTTAGCTTTGCTTCGTTCACCTGTGCGTATACATAGAATTTTGTGGTCTTCTTCGCCTTAGCAGTAACCCAATAGCTTTTCGATACCGGCTTTGTCGTTCCTGTATAATACTGGTAAGAAACTGCCTTGTAAGACTGATTTAATTCTGCTGCAGAAACAGGTGTGCCAATAACCGTAATAGAACCAAGAATCAACACGAATGCCAGTATGAATGACAGAAATCTGCTTTTATGATGAGTCTTCTTCATTGGTTAACGCCTCCTTTTCTTGTGCCCACTTAATCTTAGCGAAATATTCGCTAAAAGTCAATAGTGAAAAATTTTCTGGGGTATAATATTTCTATCCTTAAAAAGGTGGTGTGGTTATGCCCTATTATCGTAGGATTCGGAATTTGAGAGAGGACAAAGATTTGTCGCAGGCGAAAATGGGGGAGATTCTCTCTTGCAGCCAGCGAGTATACAGCAACTATGAGCGCGGAGATATCGACATTCCTACCACCACACTTTCCAAGATCGCCGACTTCCATAATGTATCTGTGGACTATCTGCTGGGAAGAACAGATAATCCCATAATGAATAAGTAAGAGCAAATCTGCATATCGCAGATTTGCTCTTTTATTGCGGGCGGTTGATAACCGCCCCTACATATTCTATCGATAGATTTCGTAGGGGCGGATATTATCCGCCCGTGTGTTATTGCATTGTGCCGTGTGCCAGGGAGTTCACAAGGTCGTGCATTTCGCGTTCGCTGCGAACATTGTGGGCTTTGCTCAGAATGTCCTGCTTTTGGGATTCGGTCAAATGGGCATCGGCTTCCTCGGCAGCTTCCTTGTCGGTAAAGCCGCAAACGCCTACCGGAAGAAAACAGGTAAGGCCATATAAATACAAAAGGGAACGCCTAACAAGTCGTTCCCTTTATGCATATGCTGCTGTTTTTGGCTTCAAATCAATTTTTTATCAAGCCATTTGCCGCGGCAGAAATGGATGGTGTTTAAAATCGTCCGGCAAAGCCAGTCTGCAGCCATACCCAGCCAGACTCCCATCAAGCCTAAGCCGAATCCAAGGCACAGCAAATAACTAAGACCCACCCGGAAAACTGCCATGGTGGTAAGCGTTACAGCCATTGGATACCGGATATCCCCGGCTGCCCGGAACATACCCATGGGTACAAAGGACATGGAATAGCCTGTGAATATCGTCAGGAGCGCTGCTACGCCGGTATAGTATGCAGCCACATCCAGCTCCTCCGGCGTCAGGTCATATAGCCGCACAAGCTGATTGCGGAATAGAAAAACCAGCGAGAAGGTCGCAAGCATCGTTACGGTGCTTGCCATAAGCAGTTTTTTGGCATTTTGCTTCGCCTGCCCCTTTTCGCCTGCGCCGACGCACTGTCCCACAACGGTCATAGAGGTCGTGGTAAACGTACCCAGCATAACCCAGCCGAAATTGTTCAATGTACTTGCCAAAGAATAGGCAGCAACATAAATCGTGCCCAAGGACGCAACCAAAGAAGATACGGCGAGCCGGCCAACATAAAACAATCCGTTTTCCATACCGCTGGTTGTGCCCACCCGGAGCACCCGTTTCATCGTATCCCAATTCACCCGAATGGGAAAAATGTTCTTAATTTGCATCGGCAGTTTCTTGCTCCGCATCGCCAAAAGGCCCCAGATGCACCAGACGATCCGTCCGAATGTGGTAGAAATGGCCGCGCCGGCAACGCCCATTTTGAAGCCGTAGATCAGAATTGCATTGCCTACGACGTTCAAAAGATTTACCGTTATGGTGATGGTAACAGCCTGTCGGCTTTTTGCCATGGCCCGAAGGGTGGCGGTAGCCGTACAGCCGGTAACCAAAAAGGGGAAGCTGATCAGCGTAAGGGTGAAATAAGTAACTGCGTGATCGAACACATCCTGTTCGATGGTGCCGTAAATCAGATTCAGAACCTGCTTGCGGAAACAGAGCAAGAGCGTCATACAGACGAGAGCAATCATCACGCCGGAATAGAGAATCTGCCGCACGCTTTCTTTTGCTTTTTCATACTGTCTGGCGCCGATATACTGGGAAGTAACGATGGAACCGCCGATGG
This sequence comes from Faecousia sp., assembly GCA_045576395.1. GTDB lineage: Bacteria > Bacillota > Clostridia > Oscillospirales > Oscillospiraceae > Faecousia. Next base: position 10,972 of record JAZNGK010000061.1, read on the forward strand.
GAATGGCATCAAACGAGGTAGTAAACACATTGTTGACAGCATCCACAAGAGAAACCGCACTAACCGCTGCCACGCCGGCTGACGAGACCATAACGGAATCCGCCATGCCCATGAAGATTGCCATAAGGGAATTCAGCGCAATCGGGACACCCAAATTGATTAGTGCACGATTGGAAAACATCGGTGCACGCTGATTCAGAGCTTCCATAGTTATACCTGACATTCATGAAAAAGTTGTGGGCAAAGCCCTTTCAAGCTGAACCATACCACACAACCTTGTATTTGTCAACTGCTCTTTTTTGCTTGAAAATCAAGTGTTTTTATGCGCTTTTGCAGATAAAAGACAGGTTTTTACAGCCTCCAACCGCTGTCTTTAAGTTGACATAGATGAATTGTCGAAAAAACGGTTTTTTAACTTTTCTATCCTTTCCGACAAATTCTGATTTCGGGAGGTACACAAAGCGCATCAATTACCATGTAACAAAACGGAAGCTGCGCATTACAGCTTCCGTTTTACTAATTTTAACATCAAATAACAAGGCTATTACTTGAAGCTTAACTATAGTGTTCATCTACAAAGGCAAGACGAGCACGAACAAACTCTTTTAACGCACTTACGGTATCATCCCCACCATATCGATTTGACCATAAAGAAACATCCCTTGCAATCGCACCGCTTGTGCTGAGTTTCCCGCATAATTCATCAATATGGGCATGGATGTTTTCTTCTGTAAGTATTGTTTGGCGCAAATAGTTCCAGCGTTCAATCGCTTTTTGCTGATACTCGGGATAAGTTCCCTGCAAGGCAGGTGTTTCCATTCTATTGGAAAATTCTTCAAGGGACTGTTGACCGTCATAGCAAAACTCAATGTTAGGTTTCCATACTACACCAAAGCTCTGATCTGTATCCCACGGGACAAGGAAGTGCTCATAACCATAATCTGTTTTTTTGAGAACATGGTACATATTCTTTAAGGAAAAATTATCCCGGGCGTTGGACATTTGCAGCATTAAATTAGTATCAATTACATTGTATAAATTATAGCTGCTGGGTTCTTTTTCATCCAAGACCCTTTGCATAATAGCATATATTTCTTCCGTATTCACTTTAGGCGTTACGAATTCATATGCTTCTTCCGCAGAAGTTGCTTGATAATATGTCACCTTTAAAAGCACATCTTCATCTGATAGTTCCAGGTATTTCGCATCCAATCTGCGCTGCAGCAGGAATAACCCCAGGTATTTACCGTTGATCACCACTTCCACATATTCACCGGATGACATTTTATAATTATAATCTGTTTCTGAAGCCATTGTGTTCCACAGATCTATAAATAGTTTTTCTTTTATTCGCGTATCATCCATTGTGAGGCTGTTCAAAATCCAGTCGTCATCTTCGCCTAATCCCAGTAAATTTAGATCTTTATTATCTCCATTTTCATTCTTAAATGAAAGCTTCCATGGATTCTTAGGTTGCCCAGCAGTCGTGTTTCCACGGACATGCCACTGTAAATCACTCGATATTGTGGAATATGCCTTTGTATAAGGATCAAACCCAGACCAGAGTGTAGCAGATCCGGAGAGTACATCTCTTCCTTCTTCGTCTTTATGTGTTACTTCGCCATCGATATTGAGAACAGGAAGCGTGGTAATAACGACATTCACATACTGACAGAGATTCCCTTCTACAATAACAAGAGATAGTGGTGTGCCGCTTTCAACTGCTGACGCGATATCATTCAACACATTGTTTTTTACAAAAAACAATGTATACGCAGGATTTGTTGATCTCAATTCTCCCTGCAAAGAGGAATAATGGGACAATTTACCCGACGCCTGGGAAATATATATGGTGTTGTTAGCCATATCGGCCGCAACTTTTTCCCCATTAAAGCTCAATTGCGAAATATCCAGAGTTGAGACTTTTGTATATTCGTAAACTTTGCTTTCGAGAATCAACGGAACATCCATACAATGCTGTCGTTCAAGAAAAAGAAACGTCCCGATAGCGAAGAACAACGCAAGAAGAGCGCACAAGAAAGCTATGGCTTTGCGATTTTTTCTGCCTAACATCTATTTGTCTCCTACGGTTTATGATGTAATAGGGAATTCTCCATTCACAGCTAGTCTTCCTAAATAATACTTTGAAAAAGACGTTTGCTGCAATTTTCCGATCTCTAATTGTCTGGCGATTACATCCGGAAGATACTCATCATATTTTACTTCCAATATATGCATTCCAACGGGCAATATCGGAATCAGTCCTTCTATACGGTCATCCAGAAAAGATGTGCAATTCCTACTTGCCATAATGTTTCGGTCAAAGGTAATGCGCACATTTCCGATGGGATGTACAAACGCGGTCCGTTCGTATGCAATGACAACTTTAGGCTGCATTTCTGCACAGCGCATTTGTAAAAGCAGCTGGTTCAAAGGTTTCTTGTCTCCAAATTCCAAATCTTTTCCACCGTCGAGAATGCGGTCATATTGATTATGGGTAAGACTGCAAGCTGTCTTCTTGGTTAACCCGTTTTGTTTTGCCTTGATTTCCAAGTTGATGGGCGAGTTTCCCGATCCATAAGTACGAATGCGGTACTTTTGGCGGCAATCAACGCCCGCATCATTCTCGTCCATACAGCGATCCCAAGCATCATCAAAATAGATACTTCGAATTTCGTAACAGTCGCCTACCTGATGAATGTCCTGCTGCATAACTACGGACAGATTCTTGGCAATGACAGCAAGATCCATATCAGAAACAAGATATTTATTCTCTACTCGGAATTCGATATCGCTCACCCCGTATCTTTAGAATCGAACGTCCCCATCATGGGTCATCAGGTGAACGGAATTCACCTTTTCTACTGCGGCTATTTTTTGTACGAGCGCCTCCTCATTCCGGACCTGCATTTCCAAAATCCACTCTACGCCTCTTTTACTAACGTTCCTACTACGGATCTTGACAGAACGAGAATGTTCCTTTGCAATGGCGATCAGTTCTGCTTCCAAAGCGACTTCTTCACCGGATATCACCAACAGGCAGGGGGCTCGGAAAGCGGGAAGCATATCCAAACCAAATAGTAGCACAGTAATGGCGAGGCTTAAAATAACTGCCAATTCAAACAAGCCCGCGCCTGTTACAATACCTATGCTAATGCTCCAGAACAGGTAGGCTAAATCTATTGGATTTTTCACTGCGTTTCTAAAACGGACAATAGACAAAGCGCCAACCATACCCAAACTGATCGTAATATTACTACCCATTGCCAATATAATGGCAGCGGTTATAACGGGCAACGCAGCCAAAGATTTATTAAAGTCCCGGTTATAAAATCCACTTTTTGTACTTATGCGGTACACAAAGTAAATGAACAAGCCTAATAATATCGCCATACCCAGAGTAACAGCAATTGACGTCGTAGACAGATCTCCTGCTTGAAACTTTTCCAGTACGGACTTTTTTATTACATCTGTAAAATTCATCTCTATTTCTCCTCTCTATGTATAACACCGCTATTTATTGCCCTAAAATAAAAAGTGCAGCTACCGAAGCAGCCGCACAAAAACGCAAACTCCGATAGGCGTCAAATTAACGCAATGCGAAACGGACATAGCCATACTCAAATCGAAGGAATTTGCATTTTATCAAATTCACAATTTAAGTATGGCAAAACTAGCATAATTTCATCAAAAGAAAAATACACCCAATTTCACATCTATTAAGTTAGTTTAACAATATCAGTATAGCATACCATGTGAGAAAATGCAAGAAATAAGCGGGCGGCCAATGGCCGCCCCTACATTATTGAATTGTGGGATGGGCAAGGGAGTTCACAAGGACATGCGTAACGGCACCGATGAGCTTTCCGTCTTGGATCATCGGCGAGCGATGGGAGCGCCGCCAGTGGCGGATTCAGCGACCTGAGCGAGTGGCAGCGGTCAGTGGGCAACGCAGCCGCGCCGCCGGCAAGGCGCACACCGGGCACCGCAACAGGAGCGCCGGACACGAGCGTGTCAATATAGGACCAACAAAACAATCTGCAGAAAACACAGAGCTTCGTCCCCTGTGCCACTGACTGAGGCATATTATTCGAACAAAGCCGCGATTTGCTCTTGTATGTCCCAATCACGGGACGTTAAAACTGCCCCGCGATTATTCATAGTTCCCCTCTGTACTATCAGATCCCAGTTAAAACTGGAAACATTTCCGCATTTTTTGCAAGTGCAATCAAACTGGTATGTATGCACAACTGTAAAATCTCTTTGGCCATTATCCTTTGCTGCACCGGTACTTTTGCGTTCTTTTAGGAAAGTGCTTTGAACATTTTCCAATATGAACTTTTCGCCGCACTTGGGGCATAGCACTCGCTGAAGTCTGCGGCGCTCTTCGTTTGCCTTTGCATAGGTGATGAATCCGGCAACCAGCACAACAGCAGCAACAACCATCAGAACGCCAGCAAGCCCTGACAACAGTTCTATCTGGGCACAAATCACATAAAGCACACCAATAGCGGCTCCAATCAGCAACATTTTTCTTCTGTCCTTTTCCTGTTTGACCGCTGCCTCAAGAGTGTCGCAGTGCTGCACCAAAATATTCGTCTTAAAAAAAGACTTTACCTTCTCAATAAACATTTCAAAAAAGACCTCCTAAAGTTTCAGATATCCCAAATCGGGATATTTTTACAATACCATATTGGTATAATAATGTCAAGCAAATTTTAAGGACAGGACTTTATGAGGTTACGAGAATTACGAAAAAAACACAAGCTTTCTCAGCTGAAGCTTGCTATGGATTTAGGACTGAATCAAAACAGCATAAGCCGCTATGAATCTGGAGAACGGGAAGCGGATTATGCCACGTTGATCTGCCTTGCAGACTATTTCAATGTTTCTATTGATTATTTGTTGGGAAGAACGGACAATCCAAAAATGAATAAGTAGGAGCAAATCCGCTTGTGATGCAGATTTGCTCTTTTATTTATTGTATTGTGGAGTGGGCGAGGGAGTTTACGAGATCGTGCATTTCGCGTTCGCTGCGGACATTGTGGGCTTTGTTCAAAATCTCTTGCTTTTGTTCTTCTGTCATTGCGGAGTAAGCATTCATTGCCGGCTCGTTTACCGCTAATGCCATACCGAAGCCAATCGGAACCTTATAAAAGTCCATATTGTTACCTCCTTATGCTGCTGCG
>JAZNGK010000062.1:0-9749 GCA_045576395.1 Faecousia sp.
GGTGAAATACTTGGAGACGAATTCTCCTGTTTGACGCCAGGCAACACAGTCAATGAAGTCGGTTTCTTTTTCGCCGCCATCCTTGGGGGAGAAATCCCTGTCCACCGCAACGGTGAAGGATGCCACAGCGATGCCGCTGCCGGTACGGCGCAGCTCGGGGTCTCGGGTCAGGCGACCCATAATGGTGATGTGGTTAAGCATAATTTACGCCTCCACTACGGTGGTCATGCAGCGCAGAATGCCGTCGGTGATTTTCATCACACGCTCCAACTCTGCAGGGAACTCGGGCTTGGACTCAAAGTTCATCAGAACATAGTAGCCTTCTGCCATGTCATTGATGAGATAAGCCAAGCGACGCTTGCCCCATTCGTCAATGTTTGTCAGAGTGCCCTCCGCTTCCACCATTGCCTTGAACTTGTTCACAAGTGCGGCAGTACCCTCTTCACCCAATGTTGCATCGATGATGTAGAGCACTTCGTACTTTCCGGTAATCTTAGCCATGTTGATTGCACCTCCTTTTGGACTTTTGGCCCACAGCTTCAGCTGTGAGCAAGGATTGTCCACATTCGTAGACCAGCATATTATATCGATGCCACTAATAAAAGTCAAGGGATTTTACCGAAAAATTCCGCATAGCCATAAAAAATAAGGGAAAAATGCTGTGTAAGGGGTGATTGTCTTTGATTTTATCTTATATTCGTACGATTGTGCTGTACCTTGTGCTGATTGCGGTGGTTCGCATGATGGGTAAGCGGCAGATTGGGCAGATGGAGCCGTCGGAATTTGTCGTTACGATGCTGGTGGCGAACTTGGCGGCCATTCCTATGCAGGACGGGGGAATTCCGCTTTTTGGCGGTTTTGTGCCCATTGTAACGGTGCTGGGCGTGGAGCTGGTGCTGTCGGCGCTATCTATGAAGAATATCTTTTTGCGGAAAATTCTGTGTGGAAAACCGGTCATTCTTATAGAAAACGGTAATATTTTAGAAAAAAACCTAAAGAAAACCCGGGTTACGCTTGATGAGCTAACCGGGCATTTACGGGAGAAGGATGTATTGGATTTGCAGGCGGTGCAGTATGCTATTTTGGAAACCAACGGCAATCTGTCGGTCTTTCCCTATCCGGAGGAAAAGCCAGCCGCGGCTAAGTGCATGGGCGTGCAGGTGAAGAAGCAGTATTTGCCGATTACCTTGGTGTCTGACGGAAAGCTGTTAAAGAAGAACTTGTCGCTTGTCAACAAGGATGAAAAATGGGTAGACAATGTCTTGCAGGAACGACAGGCGACGGTGGAAACGACATGGTTACTGACGGTGGACGGGAGCGATAAAATCGTCTTTTACCAAAAGGAGGAGAGCTGATGGTGCGCGGATGGCTGGGCGTAGGTATTTTGGTGGCGTTTCTCGTGCTGGGGCTGGTAACGATGGTGGTTATGGACAATGACCACCTGCCAACAGGCGAGCTGTTGGAACAGGCGGCAGAGAAGACCTTGGCAGGGTCGTTTGAAGAGGCTGTGTCGTTGGGTATGGAGGCAAAGGCGCGCTGGGAACGGAGCTGGAAGGGGACGGCAACGGTGGCAGACCATAGCCCCATGGACGATGTGGATGCCCTGTTTGGGGAGATGGAGATATATGCAAGGGCAGGAGAGGAACCGCACTTTGCCGCCTGCTGTCAAGAGCTTTCACAGCGGATTCAAGCGATGGCAAGCGCCCACAGATTCAGCTGGTGGAATGTTCTGTAAAAGGCAGTCGGTGAGAAAGCATGGCGTTCTCTTTTCTAGTTACTTCCATGGGCGAGGGAGAGAATGCCCTGCGCCAAAATTTCTGCCGCGTGAAGCGCCTGCTGTTGTGTGTTGCCCGAGGCGCCCACCTCAATGAGCAACGCGCCGCTTGATAAATCCTGATTAAAGCGCTGGGAGCGCAGGTTAATATCGCGACAGATGCCCGGACAAAGGGCTTCTAACTGCGTTTGCAGCTTGAGCGCCAGGGAGAGGTTTTCGCGCCATTGGGGGTGGTCTAATCCACCGTAATTTGTACCGACTACAAGCATAAGCGGCGCAAAGGCTGTGCCTTGGGAGAAGACGGTTTGGACAATCTGATTGCCCTCTTCGTCTTCAAAGGAATCCCGATGCAGGTCCAGCACCAAACGAATGGTGGGATAATCCTGCAGGTAGCGTTGTACGCTGGCGCGACTGTTGCTGTAAGAAGCGTTATAGGAAGGGTTGTCGTGGAGTGTGGTATCGTGCAGAACGGAAATTCCGCCTGCTGTCAACAGCTCCGCCACACGGGCGCCAATGGAAACCATATTGTGGTCTGTGTCCAGCGTGTGATAGGGGGAGGATTCTAAATAGTTGCCGGAAAAGCTCTCCGAGCCGTGGGAGTGCAGAATCAGTACGGTGGGGGCGTCTTCCGTTAAGTTCCAGCTCAGCGGTTGGGTGATAAGGGCAGGCAGGTCAGCGGTGAAAGAAAAGCTGCTGTTGATTTGCAAGGCGTCGGCATCGGCAGCTGAGAAGGTGGGAACGGAAATTTGAGGCTTCTCAGGGAGCGACGGTGGGGATTCCTCTGTGGGCTCTGTGGGGGTAAATTCGATGTTTGCAGGGCGCATCAAGCGTCCGGTTTGGAAGAAAATAAGCCAAGAGGCGATTTTGGGCGACAGGACGAGGTCGTGCGGTATTCCGAAGAATCCACCGCTGATCAAACGCAGAATCAATGCACACGCAATCACCAGCGTACCTGTGCGTAATACCTTTTGTTCCATACACGCCTCCTTTGGTAAATCGATAAAGCGGAAAGTTGTAAGGATAAGAAAGAGAGCGTTTTGCAACGCTCTCTTTCTCGTTATTCGTGTTTTTTCCATTTGGGTCTGTCTTTCAGCTGTATGCGCAAATCCCGAAAAAATTGGGTTAACAGATGTTGGGATTCCGCTTCCAGAAGACCGAATTCTACCTGTGGGTGATGGTTAAAATCCATCGTGAACAGGTCGCATACCGAGCCGCAGGCACCGCATTTTTCGTCCTTTGCACCTACAAAGACCTTGGGAATCCGTGCGTTTATAATGGCGCCTGCACACATGGGACAAGGCTCGAGCGTAACATACATCGTACATTCCCACAACCGCCAACCGCCCAAGGTTTTACACGCATCGGCAATTGCCTCGATTTCTGCGTGCCCCAAAGCGGTTTTTGCGGTTTCTCGGCGGTTTCGACCCCGTCCCACAATCTCGCCCTTGCGCACGATCACACAGCCCACAGGCACTTCACCCTCTGCCATGGCCTCTTCTGCCAGCAGGAGCGCCTGTTGCATAAAATAGCGGTCTTCCATTTTGCACCCCCCTTTTTTTAGTATCATACTAAATTAGGGTTTGTCCGTCAAGTATAGCACCGATTGTTTACGAAAGAAACAGAATATTGGATTGCGGTTTTGCGTGTTTCGTGTTACAATAAAGATAATATGTGCTTTTTTAAGGAGTGTACCATGAAAACCCTACTGCATATCTGCTGTGCTCCCTGTGCCAATCAATGCGTGGAAAGTCTTCGCAGAGAGAATATAGAGGTAACGGGATTTTGGTATAATCCCAATATCCACCCCTTTACGGAGTATCGGGCAAGGCGGAATTGTCTGCGGGAATTTGCCGAAACGATTGGGCTTTCCTTGCTTGAAAAGAATGATTACGGCTTGCGACCGTTTGTAAGGGCGGTGGCGGACAATATTGAAAATCGCTGTGTAACCTGCTATGAGATGCGCCTGTTTGAAACGGCAAAAACCGCAAAGGAACAGGGGTTTGACAGCTTTACTTCGTCGCTGTTTATTAGTCCCTATCAAGACCATAGCTTAATGAAAGCGGTGGCGGAACGGGCATCGGAAATGTATGGCGTGGAATTTCTCTACCGCGACTTCCGCGATGTTTTCAAGGAAGGTCAAGCCTACGCCAAGGCGCATTGTTTTTATATGCAGAAGTACTGTGGCTGTGTGTTTTCCGAGGAAGAACGATACCTCAAAAAGAATAAAATTATCCCTTAGGAGGATATATGAATAAAATGCAAATGATTGCGCCCTGTCTGTTTGGGCTCGAAGGCCTGGCAGGTGATGAGCTGCGGAGAATGGGCATGGAAAATGTTCGCGTGGAGGACAGGCGTGTTCTGTTTACGGGAGATGAAAATGCCTTGGCAAGGGCCAATGTCTGCCTGCGAACGGGCGAACGGGTGATGGTTGTGCTGGCGCAGTTTGAGGCAAAGAGCTTTGAGGAACTGTTCCAGGGCGTGTACCATACCAATTTGGAGGACTATATTCCTGCTGACGGGCAGTTTCCTGTGAAGGGGCATTGCTTGAACAGTCAGTTGATGAGCGTTTCGGACTGCCAGGCCATTATCAAAAAGGCGGCTTCCCGTCGTTTGGGGGAGAAGTACGGTGTGAATTGGTTGCCGGAAACCGGTGTGAAATTCCAGCTCCATTTTACTGTTTTGCATGACCGGGTAACCCTCTCGCTGGACACTTCGGGGCAGGGTCTGCACAAGCGTGGCTATCGCGCCATCAGTAATGAGGCGCCTTTGCACGAAACGCTGGCCGCCGGTATGATTCAGCTGGCGCGTTTTCGGGGCAGAGAATTCTTTTGGGACCCGTTTTGCGGCTCCGGTACCATTCCCATTGAGGCGGCATTGATTGCGAAGAATCGCGCACCCGGCTTGCATCGCGGTTTTGCCGCGCAGGCGTATCCCTGGATGCCGAAGGGTGCGTGGGATTTGGCTGTGCAGGAGGCAAAGGACCTGGAATTCAACGGAAAGTACAGGATTATGGGGTCGGACAATAATCCCACCTGCGTGTCGTTGGCGTTTGCCAATGCGCGCAAAGCAGGCGTTGCGGATTGCGTTACCTTCCAAGACGGCGATGCGACCAAAATGAGCCTGCCGTCAGACAGCGGTATTTTGGTGTGTAATCCGCCTTACGGCGAACGCATGATGGAGCAGAGTAGCGCCAAACGGCTGTATAGCGCGTTGGGTCGGCACTTGAAATTTGCAAACGGTTGGAAGCAGTTTGTGATTACCTCGGAGCCGGAATTTGAGCATTATTTCGGTCGTCGTGCAGACAAAAAGCGGAAGTTCTACAACGGAAAAATCAAGTGTGATTATTATATGTTCACCGATAATTCCAGAAGAAAGAAGTAACAATATGAAGCACCTGTTTATTATCAATCCTGCCGCAGGCAGTCGCAATCAAACAGAGAGATATCGCAAGAAGATTGCCGAGGTCTGTGAGCAACGGGGCTTGGCGTATCGTATTCAAGTGTCGGGCGCACCGGGTCAATGCCGTGAGATTGCCAATCGGGCGGCGCGTTCGGGAGAGGAATATCGGATTTACGCCTGTGGCGGTGATGGCACCTTGAACGAGGTCGTTTCGGGCGTTGCAGGCTATGACAATGTGGCGGTAACGATGTTTGCAGGCGGTAGCGGAAACGATTTTGCAAGGCTGTTTTCAGACCCCGATTCGTTTTGCCACCTAAGCCGTCTGTTGGACGCGGAAGAAACCACCTTTGACTTGATTCGTTGTAACGAGGATTACAGCCTCAATATCTGCTCTGTGGGCTTGGACGCGAGAATCGGTACGGATGTTGCCCATTATAAGCGGTTGCCGCTGCTAAGCGGATTTCGTGCGTATGCCGCGTCCGCGCTTATCAATGTGATAAAGGGCATCAGCGAGCATTATGTTGTGGAAGTCAACGGAGAACGCATTGACGGAAAGCAGACCTTGATTTGCGCTTGCAACGGACGGTTCTATGGCGGTGGCTTTAACCCTGTGCCCGAGGCAGACCCCACCGACGGAAAGCTGGAGGTATTGCTGATTCGGGAGGTGTCCCGTTTGCAGGTTGCCAAGGTGATTGGTAAATATAAGGACGGGAAGTATGCACAACTACCCAATTTGGTGCGCCATTTCAGCACCGACCATGTCAAAATCATCTGCGACAAGCCGACTCCTGTGAATTTAGACGGGGAATTGCGTATGGCAGAAGTGGTGGACATACGGATTGCAGACGAAAAGGTGCGGTTCTTTTATCCCAAGGGGCTTACTTGGCAGACGGAAAAACAACGGGAATTGGCGAGGGTATAACAAAATAACAAACGAGCGTGTTTTGCAAAACACGCTCGTTTTTTGTGGCGGATATGTAAAATCTTACCAAAGAATCTTTTGGGGGATTGTGCAAGCTCACAAATACAAACAAATGTTTTGATATCCTATTGACAAGTACACGAACGCGTACTATTATTGGGGTACAAATAGTACTTGAACAAGTACAAATGGAGGTGGGTATGTGTGCGTTTTTTATGTAAGACCGCCAAAGCGACGACCGATTTGGATAGGCGCGCGATTGGGTTTGTGGGATTTGCAAGGGGCAATTCCCCGCGGTTGGTGCGCAGGTTGTGGCACCGAGGTGTTTTTGGCAGGCGTTTCGTACTGCCCCAAATGTGAAAAGGAGGAACGGGAAAATGAACAATACACAAAGTCCCTGCATCGGTTGCACCAGGGTGCAAAATCCTGATGGCTGTGAGAATAAGAACTGCAAGGCTTGGAAAGCGTGGTTTTTGCGTCGCTGGAATGCCATTTACGGCTACGGAAGGCGATGTGGGTGTCAGAAAAAGGGGGGAAAACGATGAAATGGAAAAATGAGGCGATGGAAAAGCTGAGGCGGTACGATGCGATGCGACAGGCGTTGCGGAATATCCCCGAGGAGATTGACAGATTGAAGGAAGATGCCTGCGCTTTACGCGGTGCGACCACCGATACAACGCCCGTAAGGGGTGGCGGGAGCCGTCGTGAGGAAGCGCTGATTAACAATCTGGTGGAACGGCAGGAGCTGGAATGGACGCTCAAGCAGGTAAAACGCTGGCTTGCCACAGCGGATAGAGGGTTGCTGGCGCTGTCGCAAGAGGAACGGCTGGTATTGCAACGGCTGTATTTGTATCCCGAACGGGGCGCGGTGGAACGGCTGTGTAATGAGCTGGGCGTGGAGCAATCCTCGATATATCGCAAACGGGACCAGGCTTTGCATCGGTTTACGGTTGCGATGTACGGCTTTTCGGAAATATAAAAAATGGGGCTGTTGTTCTACAACAGCCCCGATGTATTCTATTAACAGACCTTGTTTTATTTCCATTTTTGGATAAGGCTTAGGATTTGCGCGGTCAGCTTGGCATTGTCCTTGTTGGGACTGCCCTTGCGCTTTTTCACCAGCGCCAACAGCAGCTCCGCGGCATTTACCAGCTCTGCGTGAATGGCGTTTGCGCGCTTTGTGCTTTGCGCCGCCTGCTTTTTCACGATGGGCTTCGATTCTGTGTAGATGACCATTTTATCCGCAAGCAAATCATATGCCGTACCGCTGTACGGGGCTTCCGCATGATAACCCATTTTCGTTAACAGGGCGTGAAATGCCTGAACGGATGCGTCGTCGCCATGGTTAATGTATACGGTTTTGGGCTTGTTTTCAAAACCCGCCAGCCAAGCCAGCAAGCCTGCCTGGTCGGCATGACCCGAGGTGCCGTGGAGGGTCGCAATCTCTGCGTGGACGGCAATATCCTCTCCGAACAGACGGACATCTGTCGCGCCGTTCTGCAGGCGTCTTCCCAAAGAGCCTTCCGCTTGATAGCCGACGAACAAAATGGTGCTTTCACCGCGCCACAGATTGTGCTTGAGGTGGTGGCGTATGCGACCTGCCTCGCACATACCGCTGGCAGAGAGAATGACCTTGGGTCGCGTATCTTCGTTGATGGCTTTGGATTCCTCTGCGGTTACCGAGAGGGTTAAGCCTGTAAACCACAGGGGGTTGATGCCCTGCTCGACCAGCGCCATAGTCTGCGCGTCCAAACAGCGCAAATCGCATTGCAGGAAAATGCCTGTGGCTTCCGCAGCCAACGGACTGTCCACATATACAGGGAAATCCGCATGACCCTTGACCAGTCCCTGCAATTTGATTTGCCGAATGGCATAGAGCATCTCTTGGGTACGACCCACGGCAAAGGACGGAATGACCACATTACCGCCTCGGTCCAGCGTGCGCTGGATATGGTCTGCCAAATCGGTGAGGGCGTCGGCACCTTGTTCGTGATTGCGGTTGCCGTAGGTGGATTCAATCACCAAATAATCTGTTTCGGTTACGATTTTCGGGTCGTTGATAATGGGCTGGTTGGTGTTGCCCACATCGCCCGAAAAGACGATTTTTTTGGTTTCTTCACCCTCTGTCAGCCATAGCTCAATACAGGCAGAGCCGAGCAGGTGCCCGATATCGGTAAAGCGCACGACAATACCCTCTGCCACGCGGAGCAGTTCCCCGTAGCCACAGGGACGGAACAGAGAAATCGCACCCAATGCATCGTCTAAATCATACACGGGCGCAACGGCTTCTCCGCCTGCACGCATAGCCTTTTTGCTTTGCCATTGCGCTTCGGACATTTGAATGTGCGCAGAATCGCGGAGCATAATGTTGCACAGGTTGCAGGTTTCCGTTGTGGCGTAAATGGCGCCTTGGAAGCCGTCCTTATACAGCCGTGGCAGCATACCGGAATGGTCGATATGGGCGTGGGTTAGAAAGACCGCATCAATATCCGATGCAGGTACGGGAATGGGAACATTTTCAAAAATGTCCGCACCCTGTTCCATTCCGCAATCGACAAGATACTTCCGCTTGCCAACCTCCAACAAAGTGCATGAACCTGTAACCTCATGGGCGGCACCGATAAAATGAATCTGCATACAAACACCTCCGTAGCGCGTTTTCTTTTATTATAACAAAGCCACAGGTCAATTGCAAGGCAGGAATATAGGGCGCGTTTTTCTGTTTTTTGCTTCCAAAATTTGTGTCGATTTCCGAAAACAAACATTTATAATTTCTCCTAAAAAGGCAAAGCTATGATTGCGGCGGAGAAAACCGCAAAAAGGAAAAGGAGAGATTTATATTATGAAGAACAACAACCAGATTAACATTCCTCAGGCTCGTGAGGCTATGGACAAGTTCAAGATGCAGGCTGCTTCCGAAGTGGGCGTTAACCTGACCAATGGCTACAACGGTCATTTGACCAGCCGCGAGGCCGGCTCCGTAGGCGGCCAGATGGTCAAGAAGATGATTGAAGCTTACGAGCAGGGCATGCAGTAAATTCCGAACGGGGCTGTTGCAAAAAAAGCAACAGCCCCAAAATTATAGGCAGACACAGGCTGCCGCTACATATTTTATTACAAGACGCCTGCTTTTTGGAATACGGTCATTCTATATTTGCAAAAATGCGTTTTTTGTGATAGACTGAATATAGCTTGTTGCAAGGAGGCGCGTTTATGCATATTCAAGAATCCGGTGAGATGTATTTGGAAACCATTTATGTTTTGCAAAAGGAGAATGGGTATGTCCGTTCGGTAGATGTGGCAGAGCATATGGGCTATTCCAAGCCCAGCGTCAGCCGTGCGATGGGTCTTCTTAAGGCGGCAAAGCTCATCGAAATTGCGCCCGACGGCGCCATTTCACTCACCCAAGCCGGTGATGCCGTTGCGGAAAAAATTTATGAACGCCACACCCTGCTGTCGCAGCTTTTGATTTCCTTGGGTGTGTCTGCGGAGATTGCCGCAGAGGATGCGTGCAAAATGGAACACGCCATCAGTGATGAATCGTTTGAGGCGATTAAAAATCACATAATTGCCCACAATAAATAAAAATCTCGGAATACACCGTATTCCGAGATTTTTGTTATACAACCGAGTCTGTAAGCCGGGTTCTGTCTT
>JAZNGK010000063.1:0-4908 GCA_045576395.1 Faecousia sp.
GTCGTCCTCTTCGAGTCCTTATCGGCCAAGACCAAAAAGAAAAGACCACCCGATTGGGTGGTCTTTCTTTTTGGTGGACGATATAGGACTCGAACCTATGACCTTCCGCACGTCAAGCGGATGCTCTAGCCAGCTGAGCTAATCGTCCAAAGGCAGGAGTCATTATACCGAAGAAACGGGCGTTTGTCAACCCTTTCTTCGAAAATTTTCATTCTGCGCGGTAGAAGGCGGTAGCCGCATCCAAAAGGGCCTGGCGGTCGTTTGGCAGGTATTCGTCCTGTACCTGCTCTAATAACCAATTTAGACAGCGACCCATACGGGGGTCGGACGGATAGCCCAATTTTTGCAAATCCCGTCCGTTTACGGCTAAATCCTTCGTGGTGAAACAGGCGTCCTCTGCAAGCACTTCATCTAAAAGCGCGTGGACGGCTTGGAATTGGTTCGTACCCTTGCCAACGCCTTTGCCACCGAAATCCGCCTGTTGCAGAGCCAGCAAATCTAAGAGCGCCTGCTTGCCGTATTTTCCCAATTTGCGACGCAGTAGCCGTTTATCGGGCTCCAGGGGGGTCATATGATGGGCGACAAGGAAGACTACCCGTTCACGCAGAGCCGTTGGCGCTTTCAATCGCAAAAGCAGGTCCTCCGCAAGGCGCGCGCTGACTTGGGCGTGTCCGTTGAAGTGCCCTTTTCCTGCCTCGTCTAACGCAAAACAGGCAGGCTTACCGCAGTCGTGCAGGAGTGAAGCCCAGCGGAGCGTCAAACAAGGTGGGGTGGCTTCCACCACTTGCGCGATGTGCGTATATACATCATAAAGGTGGTGGGGGTTGTGTTGCTGAAAACCCACACAGGGGGCAAGCGGTGGCACAACCTGCGTTAAAACACAGGCAAAGCCCAGCATATCCGTTGCCGAAAGCAGAGGGAGAAGTTTACATAATTCGTCAAACACGCGTTCTCTTGCCAGCGAATCCATAAGCGGTGCTAACGCCTGCATAGCCTTTTGCGTGTCTGTTTCGGGGGTTAGGCCGAAGCGTACGGCAAAGCGAACACCGCGCAAAATGCGCAACGCATCTTCGGAAAATCGCGCTTGCGGATTGCCGACGGCACGCAAAATGCGGTTTTGCAAGTCGGCCTGTCCACCGAAGGGGTCAATATATCCACACTTGGGATTATAGGCGATGGCATTCACGGTAAAGTCCCGACGGGAGAGGTCTTCTTCTACATGGGACACGAACTTCACCCAATCGGGGTGGCGACTGTCCTGGTAGCCGCCTTCCGTACGAAAGGTGGTGATTTCAACGACCTCTTTGCCGAAAACCACGCCAATCGTGCCGTGCTTTTCACCGCTGTGTATGCAGGTGTATGCAGAGAACAGCTCTGCGGTTTCTGACGGGAGCGCGTTGGTACACAGGTCGTAATCGTGGGGGGTTAGACCCAACAGAGAATCCCGTACACAGCCACCTACGGCATAGGCCGCAAAGCCTGCCTGTTCCAATGTTTCGATGCATTGTTTGGCGGCGTCTGATAAGAACATTTCGACGCCTCCTTTAGGCGGCATAGCGCCCGTAGTAGTTCGGCACGCAATAATCCGTTGCCATCCAAACAGCGGCAGACAGATAAAATGCCCAATCCACATTCGGAACACTTAACAAACAGCAAAACAAGGCGGCTTGGCTGAACAGCATATACATACGGCAATTGGCAGGCAGGATATCTTGTTCTGCGCGGAAGTAGCACGCCAGCAACAAAAACAGGCAGGAAAGCAACGGGAAGAAGTACAGTTGCAGTTGCGGCTCTGCACCCCAAACCTTGCCATAGGCGATGATGCGCAGAATCAAGTAGACGGCAATCACACAATGCAATAGGCAGTTGGGTCGCTGACCTTGCAGTCGACAGTAAGCCACAATACATATCGCGCCTGCGCTTAAGATACCGAAAATCGGCACAAAGAGCTGAAGCAGGCCGGCCGTTTCCGTAACGAGCGCGGAGTAAGCTATACCGATTGCGCTGACAATACCGCCGATGAGCGCAAGCACAGAGGGTGGGAAGCTGCCGCTGTAGGTTTCGGACGGAGCCATATTTTTGGTGGCAAGCAGATCAATGAACAGGAAAATTGCCAGCAGAACGAACGACAGAACACCTGCGATGTGATTTTGCGGCAACAGACCGTTTGCATCAACAGTAGAAAACAGCCAGCTCCGCAGAGCTAGGCCGATGATTCCCAAACATATAGAAACAAAGGGGAGCGCACCCTTTTTGAGCGTGTTTTTCATGCGATATGCCTCCTAGGATTGGCGATAGAATCATTATAACAGCACTTTGTTTGAATTTCTACCCCTATTTGGAAAAATTATACTTGTTTCTCATACAATTAGGGGGTATAATAAAGCCAAATTTCAGCTTTAAGGAATGGGGGGATAGAAAAATGGTGCGCTATATCGCGTTGGTGCTGGCAATTCTGTTTGGAATCGGCATTTGCCAAGGCGTAGACGGCTTTGCAGGCTTTCATTGGCTTTGGATTGTGCCGCTTGGGTTTGTCGCGAGCCTGCTTGGTATGCTTTTGGTGCTGTTTCTGACATTATTTCTGTCCTGCCTGTTCGTGGATATGGAAAAACCGCAGAAAAAGGATAACGCATTTTATCGCGCGCTTGCCTATATAACCGCGGATGTGGTGATTTGGATTTTGCGTGTGCGTGTGCACACCAAAGGCTTGGAACAGACGCCGAAGGACGGCAGATTCCTGTTGGTGTGCAATCACTTGGATTATATGGACCCCGTAACGCTGCTTGCATATTTTAAGAAAAGTCAGCTGGCGTTTATCTCCAAACGGGAGAATATGTCGATGTTTATTGTGGGTAAGGTGATGCATAAGCTGATGTGTCAGCTCATCAATCGGGAGAATGACAGAGAGGCGTTGAAGACCATTATCAACTGTATTCGGCTGATTCAAGAGGATGTTGCCTCGGTGGCGGTGTTCCCCGAGGGGTACACAAGTATGGACGGGCTGTTGCACCCGTTTCGTAGCGGTGTGTTTAAGATTGCGCAAAAGGCAAAGGTGCCTATTGTGGTCTGCACCCTGCAAAACACCCAGCAGGTATTCAAAAATGCAAAGAAATTCTGCCCCACGAATGTGCATCTACATTTGGTTGCGGTGCTATCGCCTGAGGATGTCGCGGAGTGGACTGCGGTGGATATTGCCAACCGCGTGCATAGTCTAATGGCAGAGGATTTGGGGCCTGATTTGGTTTTGCCCGAAATCTCTTGATTTTGGCGCATATTCTTTTTATAATAGGACGTGATTTGTAAGCTTTGGTGGGTAGATAATGAAAAACAGCGAAAAGACCTTGGATATGATTGTGAATCTGTGTAAGAATCGTGGCTATGTATATGCAGGTTCGGAGATTTACGGTGGACTTGCCAACTCTTGGGACTATGGCCCTTTGGGCGTGGAATTCAAGAACAATGTGAAAAAGGCGTGGCTGAAGAAGTTTGTGCAGGAATCCCCCTACAATGTGGGCTTGGATGCCGCCATTTTGATGAATCCGACCATTTGGGTAACCACAGGCCATGTCGGCTCTTTCTCTGACCCGTTGGTGGACTGTAAGGGCTGTGGTGCGCGCCATCGTGCCGACAAGCTGATTGAAGCATCGGAGTCCGGCAAGGCTGTGAATGTCGATGCGATGAAGCCTGCGGAAATGAATGAGTTCATCACCGAACACGAGGATGTGGTCTGCCCCAACTGCGGCAAGCACCACTTTACCTCGATTCGGAACTTCAATTTGATGTTCCAAACCAAAATCGGTGTTACCGAGGATTCTTCTTCCACCTGTTACCTGCGCCCCGAAACGGCACAGGGTATTTTCGTGAACTTTGCCAATATTCAGCGTACAACCCGTAAAAAGCTTCCCTTTGGTGTGTGTCAGGTGGGTAAGGCGTTCCGCAATGAGATTACCCCCGGTAACTTCACCTTCCGTACCCGTGAGTTTGAGCAGATGGAGTGTGAATTCTTCTGCAAGCCCGGTACCGACTTGGAGTGGTTTGCCTATTGGAAAGATTTCTGCAAGGATTGGCTGATTTCCTTGGGCATCAAGGAGGAATCTCTCCGTCTGCGCGACCATGAGCCTGCGGAGCTGGCGTTCTATTCCCGTGCCACGACGGATATTGAGTATCAATTCCCGTTCGGTAGCGGCTGGGGTGAGCTGTGGGGTATTGCCGACCGTACCGATTATGACCTGGGCCGTCATCAAGAGGCATCGGGCAAGGCGTTGGACTACTACGACCAAGAGACCAACGAGCATTATATCCCGTATGTAATTGAGCCCAGCTTGGGCTGCGACCGCGTGGCTTTGGCATTTTTGTGCGAGGCATATGACGAAGAGGTCGTGGGTCAGGATAAAAACGGTAAGGACGATGTGCGTACCGTTCTGCGTTTACATCCGGCATTGGCACCGTTCAAGGCGGCTGTTCTGCCGCTTTCCAAAAAGCTTGCACCGAAGGCCGAGGAGATTTACCATGCCCTGCAAAAGGACTTTATGGTGGATTATGATGATGCAGGCTCTATCGGCAAGCGGTACCGTCGTGAGGACGAAATCGGTACACCTTTGTGTATTACGGTGGATTTCCAAACGATTGGCGATGAGAACACGCCTGCGGATAACTGCGTTACCGTTCGCGACAGAGATACCATGGAGCAGGTGCGTATTCCTATCAGTGAGCTGAAAAGCTATATTGAAGACAAGTGCAGATTCTAAAAAATACTCACAGGGGCGTGCTTTGCGCGCCCCTGTCAGCATAACGATATTAAGTTTCGCACAGTCAGTCTGTTCGGTTGACTGCATTTTTATGCCTTCTTTTCGGCATTGAGAGGGTCTACCACAATGTCGGGGTAGGGATTGACAATGACCGTTCTGT
>JAZNGK010000064.1:0-10250 GCA_045576395.1 Faecousia sp.
CCCATGGCCTACAAGGGCATTGATGAGATTATCTCTCACATTGGTCCTACTGTCGAAATTGTGGAGCGTATTACACCCGTCTACAACTTTAAGGCGGCGGAATAACTTTTAACCACAAGTTGAATGACAAACTAGAAAAACTATGATATAGTACTTACAGAAACCAAGAACAACTACTTTTACAGAAAGGAACTCGCATCATGAAGGTCATTACTTCTGCTATCTGTTATATGGGCGAACGAGAGGCTATCTTCCATTTTGAGGAATATAGCTTTGCGAAGCACGCTCATTTTCAGGATAAGCAAAAGTTTCGGACCGGCATGAGTTCCCAGGAATAATCTCCTGGCATCATCCTATCTGAATTAGATCAGCCGCTTGTCTTGAGTGAGACAGGCGGCTTTTTGCGTCCACTTACGGTCAAATAATTCTTAAATAGGAGGTGTTTGAGATATGAACATTCCAACAGTTGATCTGGCACTGACCGGTGCCAATATTGTAAATCTACGGAAGGCTGCAGGCCTGTCTGTTCACGATCTGCAAATGGTCTTCGGTTTTAATTCCCCACAGGCAATTTACAAGTGGCAGAATGGAGCAGCGCTCCCGACTGTCGATAATCTAATCGTTCTTGCAGCACTTTTCAATGTGCTGATTGATGATATTCTTGTAACAACGCATTCCTGACGCGGGATGCACTGCATCCCGCAAATCTGGTCCGTTCGTCTAAAAGGTCAGGACACAGCCCTTTCAAGGCTGTAATGCTCGGTTCGAGCCCGGCACGGATCACCAATATGATACGGTACTCAAGCGGCATAAGAGGACAGACTGCAAATCTGTTAGTCGCCGGTTCAAATCCGGCCCGTATCTCCAAACGGCGCCTTCGTCTAATGGATAGGACGCCAGCCTCTCAAGCTGGAAATGCGGGTTCAATTCCCGCAGGCGTCACCAAAAATGGAATCGTAGCTCAGTTGGTAGAGCGCCAGACTGAAAATCTGGGCGTCGCTGGTTCAAGCCCGGCCGATTCCACCACTATGTGGATATAACTTGATCGGATGAACAAAAAAATTATTGTTAGGACCATCGGGGATGTTAATAGATTTATGGTCTATAGCTGTTGCGATTTTGCCATAAAACGCGTGGTCCTAACTTGACACAAGCAGAAGGTTTCGTGCTTGGCGTCGCCGCAAAGATGTTTACAATAGCGGGACCTGTTATCGTGTATGGCGTGTCCGCCAGCGTGGTCTATGGCTTGATTTATTGGATTTCTACAATATTTTTATAAAAATGATGGCTGCGTCCAAACGGGCGCAGCTATTAATTAATTTTTTGATGTGATAGTTGCAACATAACTTCCTTTGGTGTACAATGGAGCCAAGGAGGCGATAGTTATGAATGACCTTGTGAATGAAGTGAATTCTCCGCTGTTTAACGGTATCAACCCAGAAGACCGAAAAGCCGTGCTTAGCTGCATCGGCTATCATATCGGAACATTCCAGAAGGGCGACATCGTTGCCTTCGAGGAAGAAACCATAAAACACATTGGAATTCTCTTGTCCGGAGCTGTGGATATGGTCAAGGAAGATCTTTGGGGCAACAAGACCATGCTGGTCCGTATACATAAAGGCAATGTGTTTGGTGAAACCTTTGCTTGTGGCGAAGACAATCTGTCTGTGGTAACTTTCGTGGTTTCTGAGGATGCAAAGATTATCTTTATGCCCTTTGATCGGGTGATGCATAGCTGCACTATGGCCTGTAATTTCCATCATCAACTGATGGAGAATATGGTGCGTGTCATCGCTAATAAAAACCGTGATTTGATGCGAAAAGTGGAAGTGGTATCCAAGCGCACCATCCGTGAGAAGCTGCTATGCTACCTTTCTCTTCAGGCACAGATCCAAGAGTCCCGTTACTTTGAGATTCCTTTTGGTAGGGTGGAGCTGGCTGAATACCTCTGCGTTGACCGTAGCGCATTAACCCGCGAACTTGTAAAAATGAAAGAAGACGGACTGATCGACTACGACAGGAATTGTTTTCGAATTCTATAATAAAACACCGGATGATGTGATATTTGCAACATCATCCGGTGTTCTTCTTTTTTATAATAAAGGCAGAAGGAGTGATTTCTATGCTGGATGGATGTCAAGGAAAGCCCCGAACGCCGACAATTATCGAAAAGCAATGTCCTCAGTGCGGAGCACTGATCGAACTGTTCTCCATCGATACACAGATGGCCTGCGAAAACTGCGGATTTATCGCTTATAACGACACATTGAGCTGTGTTCAGTGGTGTCAGTATGCGAGAAAATGTGTTGGCGATGAAATGTACGAACACATGATGGAAATTGCCGCCATGCAAAAAGCAAGAAAAACTTGACAGGAGGAACGACTATGATTCGAAGAATCATTACCATCGACGAAGAAAAATGCAACGGCTGCGGCTTGTGTGCGGATGCTTGCCATGAGGATGCCATCGGTATTGTAGGCGGTAAGGCAAAGCTATTACGGGAGGACTACTGCGACGGTCTGGGAGATTGTCTTCCGGCTTGTCCCATGAACGCAATATCCTTTGAGGAGCGGGAAGCTCCGGCCTATAACGAAGCGGCTGTGCTGGCAGCCAAGAAAGCAAAGGAAGCACCGCTACCCTGCGGCTGCTCCGGCTCTGCCTGTCAGAGCGTGGAAAGAAATGCTTCTGTGCCCAGTCAGCTGACTAATTTTCCGGTGCAGATCAAACTTGTGCCACCCAATGCACTCTGTTTTAACGGCGCCGACTTGCTAATTGCTGCTGACTGCACCGCATACGCCTACAGCAATTTCCATAACGATTTCATGCAGGGCAAGGTGACGCTGATCGCCTGCCCCAAGCTGGACGGTGTGGATTACAGCGAAAAGTTGACACAGATCTTCAAGCACAATGAAATCCGTTCCATCACGCTGACCCGGATGACTGTGCCCTGCTGCGGCGGTCTTGCTTTCGCGGTAAAGAATGCCATCGAGGGCAGCGAAAAAAGCATCCCTTTGCGTATCATAACAATCAGTCCTGACGGACAGACTACTATGTAGGGAGGCATCGTAATGGGTTATTTGAAAGGAAAAACTGTTATTATCACCGGTGGTGGTCGAACGGTATTAAAGGACGGCACCTGCGGTGGGGGTTAAGACCGAGGGGTTCATATTAGGTGTCGGCGCAAAGATGTTCACCATCGCCGGCTCCGTCATCGTCTATGGCACGGTAGCATCAATGGAATTATTTATTGGCTTTGTACGACGACATAAGAAAAAGCTTGCCGGATGGCAAGCTTTTTTCGTTATATATTTTCCGCTGCCAGAATGGTGTTTTTCTGTTTGTTTGCGGACCAGAAAACAAATTGGAAGCTAATAATCACAATCACCAACGTGATGCTGAAAAACCAGAAGCAGGGGCGGTAATCACCGAATATCTTGCGGATCAGCTCGCCCAAGGGAGAACCTAAGCAAAGACCCAGAGAGTTCATCGCCGTAAAAATGCCCAAAATCTTATTGTAGGAGGCAGAGCCGAACAGATCGTTGGTAAGCAGGGGAATCATTACCGTCTCCAAAGGCAGAGCGATGCTGGAAAGCACTGTAGCGGTCATAGCCATTACCATACCAATGGCGCTGTAGCCGGGAAGGACGCCTTTCAGAACAAAGGTGCAAAGGGCGGAGATTTGGCACATCAGCAGCGCCACCCGCAGACCCCACTTGTCGTAGGTGCCTCCAACCAACAACTTGGAACAGGTAAGAACCAGAGAGGATACCGTTGCCGTTGTTGCAATGAAGGCGGGGGTAAAACCTAAATCGGTAATATATACGATAGTAATGTTGCCGATGCTTTGCAAACTAATACCTGTGAGGAAAACCAGCACGGCGGCAATGTAGAAATAGGCCTTCTTCTTTACGACTTTATATTCAATGCCCACCCACAAAGTACCCTTCTTGGGCATTTTCTTCTGCTTACCGGCAATTATAGGGCCATCGCTGGGCGCATCCCGGAGGAAAATCAAAATAACTACGCTGATAGCCAAGGTGATAGCGGCTGAAAGCAGGTACGCTTTCCGGTAGCCGAAGGGCTCGCCATTATTGATGATGGGGGAAATGATCTGGGCTGCAATGGCTCCACCAACACCGTTTGCAGACATTACAATACCGGTATATTTACCGATGTCCGCTTTGAACCACCGCCGTACGATAGCGCCTGCCATATTGCTGCCCACAAGTACGACACCGGCACCGTGTAATGCGCCAGCAAGATAGAAATGCAGAACATTGGTGCCGAATGCACGGAGCGCAGTGGCACCGATTAGGGAGCATAAGCCTGCAAAGATCATCTTCTTGATGCCAAAGCGGTTGACTAAAGCGCCAAAAGCCAGTGCCACAAGCACCTGCACCGCATAACGGATGCTGCTCCAATAGGAGTATGCCAGCCGGTCGATTCCCAACGCGCTTGTGATAGGTACTGTATATAGGCCCACATTACTGCTGCAGAAACCTAAGCACAGGAACTCCATCAAAAAGCAGACTGCCAGTACGACCCATTTATAGTCCAATTGGGACTTTCTAAGTGTCATTTTGAAAACGCCTCTTTTCACTATTATCCACCACATCATACCACGCAGATAGATATAAGGCAATTAAGAAATATTTATCAGAGCATAACTTTTACTTAATGCATATCTCTATAAAACTGCACGGTGAAATCCCGGAAGGCAGCTTCCTCGTCGCTTAGGGGGCGCTCCTTCCGCCAGTAGATTCGGGCATTCCAGGGGGTAAAGAAATCCACCAGAGGAATATAGCGAATATTGGGGTGGGCATTATAGCCGGGGTGTTGCGATAAGAAGGAGATGCCCTTGTTTTCTGCCACCATTTTCTGACGGACCATATAGGTATAGAAATTATCTGTGGGGAAAGGAAGCTCGTGTAGCTCAAACAGCTGTTTCACCCGGCTATGTAAAGAGGAGCCGGGCATAGATAGAAACAGTCGCTCATTCACCAGCTCCCGCACATCCAGTGTCTTCTTCTTGGAAAAGGGGTGATTCTTGTGGACCATAACTGTGGGTGTTGCCCGGAACAAAAAGATACTGTCCAGTTTTTCTGCATAGGCAGGTGGGATTTCACATTCGTAGGCCAACAGGAAATTATGCTGAGCAGAAAAGCCGTTTTCGGAAAAGTGGAGGATAGAAGTACTGGCGCAGGACAGTGTGTATTGGGAAAATTCCGCGGTAAATGAGGCAATCAGATTGACCCACATCAGCGTATTGAGGCTCAAAAGGGAGATGTGGGGGCCCCGGTGGAACATACTCTGCTGCAGCTCCTGCTTAGCGTTATCCAGATTGGCAAAAATCTGATTGACATACTTCAAAAAGATTCTCCCCTGGGCGTTGAGGATAATCCGATTGCTGGTGCGGTCAAAGAGCTTCATCTCAAGTTCTTTTTCCAACCGGGAAATGGATGTGCTCAGCGCCGGCGCAGAGATAAACAGCGCTTCCGCCGCGTCGGATATTTTGCCGATTGCAGCTACGGTCTTAAAATATTTCAACTGTTGCAGTTCCATATATATAACCTCCTAACAGAGCCATTATACCTCGAGGTTGCATAAAGTGCAACTAAATTCATTACGATCGGATTACTTGTCGAAACTCTTGGAACAATGGTTGCCGGAGAACGAGCAGACTGCCGTTAATGGAGAAAAATATATCCATCAGTATTTTGATGATTTCTTATAATCGACACAAATCACTGTGTCCTAACTGGACACAAGCAGAAGGGTTTTATCCTTGGTGTCGGTGCAAAAATGTTCACGATTGCCAGCCCCGTCATTGTCTACGACGTGTCCGCAAGCGTAGTTTATAGACTAATTTGTTGGCTTGCGACTTTATTCTAACGAAAACAGGCTTGACCAAAACGGTCAAGCCTGTTAGAATCTATAAATTCAGCAGTTCCTTAAAATCAAAAATATAGTAATCAGTGGTGGCATTTATTTGCTCCACCCGGGGATGCTTTTATAAAGAACACCCCTTGAATTTGCGCTGATTATATGATATAATCAATAAAAAATAAGGAATTGGTCATCGGAGAACAGCCGCCGTAGCGGTGTTGTTGATTAGATGTCGAGTGAGCTCGGTTAAGGTTTTTGCCATAGCTGGGTTATTTTTTATGTAATTTTTCAGTAAGGAGATACCAATGGACTCGCAGATTTTTGAAACCGCATCGCCTACAAAAATATTTTTCCGTTGCGCAATACCATCTATGATTAGTATGGCGGCAGGTTGCCTGTATCAGATAGCAGACGGCATTTTTGTAGGTCGCTTTATCGGAGAAGATGCGCTTGCGGCAATCAATTTGATTATGCCGATTATTATGATAGTCTTTGCCGTTTCCAATATGATAGCCACGGGCGCATCGGTTCGCATATCCATATTGCTCGGCGCAAACGACAGAGAAACCGCATCGCGTACCTTTACTTTTGTGCTCAAGGTAATTGCGCTGATTTCCCTGATTGTGGGCGTTGTCGGCTTTGTGTTTGCCGAACCGATTGTGCGACTGCTTGGCGATGGGGCAACGGAGACGGCGATTCGGCATGGTATTACCTACACGCGTATGTACGCCCTGTTTAATCCGATTATGCCGATTTATTTTGCAACCGATAATTTCCTGCGTATTTGCGGAAAAGAGAAATTGAGCATGTGGCTCAATGTGGCAACGCAGCTGCTTAATATCGTTCTGGATGTGATTTTGATTGCCTTTTTGGGGCAGGGGGTTTGGGCAGCGGCCTTTACAAGCTGTATTTCCATGTCCCTAGGTGGCGTGATTACACTGCTTTTGTTTAAGGGGAAACGGTTTGACCTGTTTTATACTAAGGGAAGAATTGCGATTCGGCAATTTTTGCAGTTGGTGGCAAATGGCGCGTCGGAATTTTTTACCAGCATAGCCATGTCTGTTACTTCTGTGATTTTTAATTTCTATTTGCTTAAATACGGTGGCACAACAGGCGTCGCGGCATTTTCGGTTTTGATGTATGTGGACTCTTTTGTGGGAATGCTTGTGTTTGGAATGTGCGACGCTTTGCAACCGCCTATCAGCCATTGTTACGGAGCAGGACAATTTGCAAAGGTGAAGGCGCTGTTTAAGCGCGTGGTGTTAGCAGGCGCAATCCTGTCGATGATTTCCATGCTCTTTATGTTCTTTGCGGGAAAGTATGTCGCGCCATTCTTTATAAAACCCGAAGATACCGACCTTCTCGATATGAGCCTTGCGGCGATGAAGCTGTTTTCCGTTTCTTATCTTGTCGGTTGGGTGGATATGGTGGTTTCGTCTTACTTTACATCGCTTGAAAAACCGATACGCTCGCTGGCGCTCTCGCTTTTGGGCACGCTGGTGTTTCCGATTCTGTGCCTGGCTGTCATCGCGCCTGTATGGCAACTTGACGGCGTGTGGCTGACACCCACAATTTCGGGTTGCTTCACCGCCGTTGTCGCACTCATTATGCTGAAAAGGACAAGGCTTTCCGCTTAAGAAATATTTTTGAAAACTGTTCCGCTTTCGATTGAAAAACGGGAAATGCTGTGGTATACTACTCTTGCTTGAAAAGGAAACAGGTGCAAATCCTGTACGAGGCCGTCGCCGTAAGGCATACAAGAAATTGTTTTTTCTTATTCGATGCCGCATATCGAAGAAAAACCATTGAGTTATCACTCGAGAAGGTGAAAAAACAAGTGCCAAGTCGGAATATTTTTCAGGCAAAAGCCTCTGTTATGCGTTGCGGATTCCGACGGAGAGGTAATCTAATATTAAAGGAGACTTGCAAATTATGCAAAAGACAAGATTCACAAAAATTTTGTCTTTGTTCCTTTGTATTGTGCTGATTGCGGCTATGGCACTGTTTACAACCGGATGCAAAGACAATCGTTCCGAAAACACCACGAATACAAATGATGTATCCCAAAACGAAACCAAAATTTTGGGAGAAGGACAGACCAAATTCATTTTTGTGGTTACGGATGCCGATGGCAAGGAAACAAGCTTTGAGATCCATACCGACAAAACAATCGTCGGTGATGCGCTGTTAGAGCTTGAATTGATTGCCGGTAAGCAAGAGGATGCCGGTTTTTATGTAAAAACGGTTAACGGCATCACCGTTGACTATGATACGGATAAGGCGTATTGGGCATTCTATGTGGGTGGCGAATATGCGATGAGCGGTGTGGATACCACCGAAATCACTGAGGGCGCAACCTATGCGTTTAAGGTTGAAAAAGCTTGAAACTAAACATTAAAGAGATAGCTGTTTTCGGCATGCTCGGCGCGCTTATGTATGCATCTAAGCTGCTTATGGAAATTCTGCCGAACATTCATTTGCTTGGCGTTTTTGTAATTGCTATCACCGTTGTGTATCGCGCAAAGGCGCTGTATCCCATTTATACCTATGTTTTCATCAACGGCTTGTTTGGTGGCTTTGCGGCTTGGTGGGTGCCATACCTGTATGTCTGGACGGTTCTTTGGGGCGCAACGATGCTGCTGCCAAAGAAAATGCCGAAAAAGCTCGCTCCTATCGTTTATATGGTGCTTTGCTCGTTGCACGGTTTCGCGTTCGGTATCCTTTATGCACCTGCACAGGCGCTGTTGTTTGGCTTTAATTTTGAACAGACGATTGCATGGGCTGTTGCCGGATTTCCCTTTGACCTCGCGCACGGGGTTAGCAATTTCTTCTGCGGAAGCTTGATATACCCGATAATCATTTTGTTAAGAAAAGCCGAAAGATTATAAGGCAAAGACCACCTGCCCTTTGGCAGGTGGTCTGTTTATAGCCGTTCTTTGACGGCTTGGATATGTGCCGGTGTGGTGCCGCAGCAACCGCCCAAAACGGTGGCGCCACAGGCGTGGCAATCGGCAACGATTGCGGCAAACTCTGTTGGTGCCATCGGATATTGGGGTAGATTGTCTGCTCCGATAATCGGTGTGCCTGCATTGGGCTTGCAAATCAACGGGCCTTTTACAGACCTTCTTAATTTGCTTACCAAGCCGGCTGTCATACTGTCAGCGGCCACGCAGTTGAAACCGACAGCGCAAGCGCCGGCTTCCTCTAATTCCCGCAGAACAGGCGCGACATCTCTGCCGGAGAATAAACTCCCGTCGGGTTGCATCGTAAAGGTGTAGAGCACCGCAGGGGCACCCTCTAATTCCGCGGCGGTAAAAATGGCTTCTGCTTCTTGGGGGTATAGTAGTGTTTCGGCTACCAACAGGTCAGCGCCGCCTAACAGAAGTCCACCGATTTGCACCCGATAATTTTCTACCAACAGGTCAAATTTTTCGGGGTCAAAGCTGTCGCAGTAGGTAGCCAGCGTGGTTAGATTGCCGGCTACCCATACATCGGGAGAAACGGACTTGGTGAGTGCGACCAGCTGGGCATTGATGGCTTCTGCCTGCTTATGGAGATTCACGCGTTCCAAGGCAATAGGCTGCGCTTGAAAGGTGGGCGCGTAAAGGATTTGACTGCCTGCGCGTACATATTCGCGTTGCAACTGCACAAGCGCGTGGGGATTGGCGAGAATCCATTCCTCGGTACAACAGGCACGCGGCATACCGACCTTTTGCAAATTTGAGCCTGTCGCACCGTCTAACAGTACGGTTTTTTGCAAAAAAGCGGATAATTCCTCTTTGGTTTTCATCGCATCACTTCCTTTTTCTACCATTATACCCCACACAGGAAAAAAAGCAACATAGATTGACGAAGTTTGGGAACTCTGTTAAAATAGGGGAGATTTCAAAGCAAGGAGTATCGTTTATGAAGAAAAATGTTCTAAGAGCGTATGCAAACCTCATTGTCCGTTGTGGCGTGAATGTGCAAAAGGGGCAGGAGGTTTTGATTTATGCGGAGCTTGACCAGCCGGAATTTGTAAAAATGGTGGTAGAGGAAGCTTATAAGGCAAAGGCAAAGAAGGTTACGGTGGAGTGGGATTACCAGCCTCTGTCTAAAATCCATGTGCGTTACCAATCTGTTAAGACAATGGGTACGGTAACGGACTTCCAAAAGGCGCGCCAACAGCATTATTGCGATACCCTGCCTGCGCGGATTCACTTGATTTCCGAAGACCCCGACGGACTCAAGGGTATGAATATGGACAAAATGTCCAAGGCGCAGAAGATGGCTTACCCCATCTTAAAGCCGTATATGGACAAACGCGAGGGCAATCAACAGTGGTGTATCGCGGCTGTGCCCGGTGTGGCATGGGCGAAAAAGG
>JAZNGK010000065.1:0-5545 GCA_045576395.1 Faecousia sp.
ACCATCAGCGTGGGAGTGCTCATCCTTCCAACGGCGCTTGCCAGTTCCGGATTTTCATCCACATTGATCTTGCCCACCTTGATGTCGGCGCGCTCTCTGGCAATTTCCTCCACAATGGGAACCACCATACGGCAGGGACCGCACCAGGGAGCCCAAAAGTCCAGCAGGACCTTCTTATCGGAATTCATAACCTCGTTCTGGAAGTTGTTTTTGTTGATATTGATAGCAGACATATTTAAGTCCTCCTTGTTTTCTTTTGTAATCTTATTATAATCCAATTCTGCACACACTTCCGTGATAATATCACACTTTCAGAGATTGTACGCTACCGTATTTGAAAAAACCCGCAGGATTTCTCCCGCGGGCAGTGCCTTTATTATATACTCAGAGGTTTATTTTATATAGCATCAAGGTGCTTATATGGGCGGTTTACTCGCGCAGTCGGCTTGCGAGGTTACCCCTCTTCGACCACGATTTCTTTCAGCGTCAAGCCGGGATTTCGCTTGCAGGTAAAGTCAATGGCCCAATAGCTGCTGAACACCAGCAGATTCCGTCCGCGATAGTCCTCCAACAGCTCCGCATCACTGTCCAAATTCAAGTCGGACAGGTCGCCGTTATAGCTGT
The DNA here is from genome assembly GCA_045576395.1 of Faecousia sp. Taxonomy (GTDB): domain Bacteria; phylum Bacillota; class Clostridia; order Oscillospirales; family Oscillospiraceae; genus Faecousia. Next base: position 625 of record JAZNGK010000065.1, read on the forward strand.
CAATGAGTCGAATTTCCTCATACGGGAGCATATCCATACGCAAATCCACGCCATATTCGCTCTTCATTCGGTATTGGAACACATCAAATTGCAATGTGCCCACAACGCCCACGATAACCTCCTCCATGCCGGAGTTCGGCACTTTGAAAATCTGAATGGCACCTTCTTGTGCAATCTGCTCCGTACCCTTGACAAACTGTTTGCGTTTCATAGAATCCTTGGCAGATACCCGACAGAAATGCTCGGGTGCGAAGGTGGGGATGCCGGAATACAGGAATTTCTTCCCCGGTACGGTAATGGTGTCGCCAATAGCGAAAATGCCAGGGTCAAACACGCCGATGACATCGCCGGCATAGGCTTCTTCCACAATTTCGCGTTCTGCCGCCATGAGCTGTTGGGGCTGAGAAAGGCGCATTTTCCGACCGCCTTGCATATGGTAATATTCCGAATCTCTTTGGAATTTGCCGGAGCAGATGCGCATAAATGCCAATCTGTCGCGATGTGCCTTGTTCATATTCGCTTGAATCTTGAACACAAAAGCGGAAAAATCCGGACTGAAGGTATCCACCTCACCGCAGTCAGCAACCCGGGAAAGGGGTGGCGGAGTCAGCTTCAGGAAGTTCTCCAAAAACGGCTCAATGCCAAAGTTTGTCAATGCCGAGCCGAAGAATACGGGGGAGAGCTGACCGTTTCGCACAGCCTCAAAATCCATCTCGCGGCCGGCAGAGAGCAGTTCCACATCGTCGATGAGCTGTTGGTGTTTGGTTTCGCTGTCCAACAATTCCGCGACCTTCTTATCGTACAGGTCAACTTCCTGCTTTTCCGCCTTGGCCTTGCCGTTCAGACCCGAAAAGAACAGCAGCTGGCTCTTTTCTCTGTCGTAAACGCCTTGGAAATCCTTGCCGCAGCCGATGGGCCAATTCATCGCGTAGGTTTCAATGCCAAGCTCCCGTTCCACCTCGTCTAACAGGTCGAACGGGTCTTTGGTTTCGCGGTCCATCTTGTTGACAAAGGTGAAGATGGGAATGTGCCGCATGGCACACACCTTAAACAGCTTTCGGGTCTGCGGCTCAACGCCCTTTGCCCCGTCGATGACCATAACGGCGCTGTCTGCCGCCATCAAGGTGCGGTAGGTATCCTCGGAGAAGTCTTGGTGGCCGGGGGTGTCGAGAATGTTAATGCAAAAGCCATCGTATTGAAATTGCATCACAGAGGATGTAACCGAAATACCGCGCTGTTTTTCAATTTCCATCCAGTCGGATGTGGCGGCGCGAGAATTTTTCTTACCCTTTACCACGCCGGCTTGCGCAATCGCGCCGCCGTAGAGCAGGAATTTCTCCGTTAAGGTGGTTTTACCGGCGTGCGGATGGGAGATAATCGCAAAGGTTCGACGACGGCTGATTTCTTCTACTAAAGTTGACATAATTTCCTCCAACAGGCATAATATCTTTCTGTTTAGTTTAACACAAAGACCGCGATTTTACAAGGAAAACCTATCCATATTCCCGCGATTGTTTCGATAAGCGCAAGAATGAATTTGACAAAATCCCGACAGGGTATTACAATAAGCCTATCTATTTGCTTGAGGTGAACCTTATGGAACAGAAATTGCATACCGAAACCCTATGTATTCAGGCAGGCTATGCGCCGGAAAGCGGCGAGCCGCGTCAGATGCCTATTATTCAAAGCACCACATTTAAGTACGCAACCTCCGAGGATATGGGCAAGCTCTTTGATTTGGAGGCCTCCGGCTACTTTTATTCCCGTCTGCAAAATCCCACCTGTGATATGGTAGCGGCAAAGATTGCTGCGTTGGAAGGCGGTACAGCGGCTATGCTTACCGGCTCGGGTCAGGCGGCGAACTTCTATGCAATGTTTAACATCGCCTCCTGTGGCGACCATATCGTGGCATCGTCTGCTATTTATGGCGGTACCTTCAATTTGATTTCCGTTACGATGAAGCGCATGGGCATTGAGGCAACCTTTGTCAGTCCCGATGCCACCTATGAAGAAATTGTCGCGGCAATCAAACCCAATACCAAGCTGGTGTTCGGTGAAACCATTGCCAATCCTGCTCTCAACGTGCTGGATATTGAATTGTTTGCCAAGGCCGCCCATGACAACGGACTGCCCTTGATGATTGACAACACCTTTGCCACACCTGTCAATTGCCGACCCATTGAATGGGGCGCCGATATCGTTACCCATTCTACCACCAAGTATATGGACGGGCATGGCGTTGCCGTTGGCGGCTGTATTGTCGATAGCGGTAAATTTGACTGGACCAAGCATCCGGACAGATTCCCCGGCCTGTGTACCCCCGATGAGAGCTACCATGGCGTTACCTATACCAAACGATTCGGTTTGGCGGGTGCGTTTATTACAAAATGTACCGCACAGCTGATGCGCGACCTCGGCTCGATTCAATCTCCGCAAAGTGCTTTCTACCTTAATTTGGGATTGGAGAGCCTGCCCTTCCGTATGAAACAGCATTGCGCCAATGCACAGGCGATTGCCGAGTTCCTCTCTGCCAATGAAAAGGTGGCTTGGGTGAAGTACGGCGGCTTGAAGGGCGATAAGTATTACGATTTGAACCAAAAGTATATGCCGAGTGGCTCTTGCGGTGTGATTTCCTTCGGCTTGAAGGGCGGTCGCAAGGCGGCAGAAACCTTTATGAAGCATCTAAAGCTCGGTTCTATCGAAACCCACGTGGCGGATTCGCGTACCTGCTGTCTGCATCCTGCCTCGGCTACCCATCGGCAGATGACCGATGCGCAGCTGCGTGATGCCGGAATCGGTGCGGATTTGATTCGCTTAAGCTGTGGCTTGGAAAACAGCGCGGATTTGATTGCTGACCTTGCACAGGCAATTGATGCGGTATGATAAAAAAGAAAACATCGCGTTGGAACCGGTCCAACGCGATGTTTTTGTTTAAGCGGCGATGCCTGTAATGATGCTAAGTACGGCAAACAGTATGACGGTTACCAAGGTCATTGCCGAGAGCGCAGAGGAGATTTGCACCCGTTCATTCGGCTCGTCGGCAAAGACAGGGATAATGTAAGGTGGCGGCAGAATGGACAACAGCAAAATAGCGCCCTCAAACAGCATGCTGTTTAACAATGTGCGGTTTATCCAGACCAAAGCGAAGTAGAACAGTGCCATGATTGCAAGTCGCATGGCAATCAAGCCGACAGTCTTCTTCCAGGGAATTTCCTTGGGCACCAAATCAAAGCCCACAGTTAACAGGATTATCATACCGGTAGGCGCGCCCACAAAGCCGGTGATTTCGTCAAATATACCGCTTACGCCCCAACGACCCATCGCGGCATACAGACCCGTCGCTCCAATCAGCACGCCGAGTATCACCGCCCAAAGCACGGGAGTTGTCAGCACATCCTGTCCGATGGCTTTCCAATCGGTTTTGCCGCTAAGCAGGATTTTATAAAGGGTGAAGACAAACAGGGTGTGTCCGATGTCCAAAATCGCAAAATCGGAAAGGTGTTGCGTGCCGAACAACAGGGAAAACAGGGCGTAGCCCAGCATACCTGCCTCAAAGCCGGACGCGAGGAAGGGCGCTAAGCGACTGTTCATTCTGCTGAAGTGAATGACAAGAAAGCCCAATGCCAGCGCGAGCGTACACATTCCGTATACCACCACAGGCACCGCAATGGTCGAGGCGCTGTATGCGGCTGTGGCGAAGGCTTGCAGAAGTACGGCCGGCAGAGTCAGGTTTACCACAACCTTTTTCAGCGCATCGATGCCGTTTCGGCTCAGAAAGCCCGTGCGACGGCACAGCATACCCAGGAAAAGCGCAACAAACACCGGCAGGGCGGTTTGAATAATCGAAATCCCTTGCATAGCTTACTTAATCACACCCTTTTGCAGAATGATGTTGGCGTAAATGGCGGTTTCACCGGATTGCAAAATGCAGTAGCAGTCCTTGGCCTCGTCGTAAAAATCGAAGCGGTCAATGTTGCCTACGGCCTCGGCACCCCGTGCATCGTATTTTGCGATAATTGCCTTGTATTCGTCCCATACGGGAATATTTAAGTCCTTATCACATTCCATTTTCTGCATCAGAACGGCAGGCTTTTCCACATAGGTATCTAAGGGGAATACCTGCAAAATGGCATCGAGCAGTTCGGGCACACCATGTCCGTCGGCACGCAGGAAGATTGCATTTTTGGCCTTTGCCATAGATGCACCGGGGAAGTTGCCATCACCGATGCAGATGCGGTCGGAGTGGCCCATTTCCGCAAGAACTTTCAGCAGCTCGGGGGATAGAATGGAAGGAATGTTTTTTAGCATATGGTTGTCCTCCTGAAGTTGATTTTTGAGAGTGTCTAATATAATATGGAAAAATGCCAAGGTGCTACAAAAGTAAAGCAATACACAAAGTGGCGGTCTGATGACCGCCACTTTTATTTGGTTTGAATTACTTATACAGAGGGCCGTAGGTGGCGCAGGCGCGGTAGTCCTGGCCTTCCTTGTCCATACCGAAGGCATTCCATGCGGCAGGACGGAAAATGTCCTCCTCGGGAACATTGTGCATACATACGGGAATCCGCAGCATAGAGCACATGGTAATCAAGTCAGCACCGATGTGTCCGTAGGAGATTGCACCGTGGTTGGCACCCCAGTTTTGCATAACCTCGTAGGCGGTCTTGAAGGGAGAGCCTTCCTTGCCGTCGCAACGCGGTGCAAACCAAGTGCAGGGCCAGGTGGGATTGGTGCGCTCCATCAGCTTGTCGGAAACATCGTCGGGCAGATTCACGGTCCAACCCTCGGCAATCTGGAGAACAGGGCCCAGACCCTTCACCAGATTCAGACGAATCATGGTACAGGGCACCTCTGCACGGGTGGTGTAGTGGCTGCTGAATCCACCGCCGCGGAAGTTGTCGAAGCCGGCCTCGCACCATAC
>JAZNGK010000066.1:0-3988 GCA_045576395.1 Faecousia sp.
ATACGATGTGGATGCCTTGATCCACGCATCCTCTGCTATGAAGGATGCCATCAATTATGTGACCGATACTTTAGGCCTGCCCAACGGCTGGCTCAACGAGGACTTTAAGAACACAAAATCTTACACACCCCGTTTGGTCAACTATTCAAAATATTACCGCACTTTTTCCAATGTGCTGACCGTCCGCACCATCACCGGTGAATATCTGGTTGCAATGAAGCTGATGGCATACCGTCAGTATAAACACGATATTTCAGATATTGTTGGAATCCTGCGAGAGCAGCACAATAGCGGTGATCCCCTGACCTTGGAACGGATCGACAAAGCCGTGAAGGATCTGTACGATAACTGGGATAACCTGCCCGAGAACGCAAAAAACATGATTGAAAGCATCTTGGCAAACGAAGATATGGATGCCCTGTACGAGGCCTATGCCAACGAAGAAGCCGCCGCCAAAGACGCGCTCATCACCTTCGAAGACAAATACCCGGATGTTCTGAAGGAGGATAATCTCGCAGATATCCTCAATCATTTACTAAAGGAGCAAAACGCAGAAGAATAATTGCACTTTCTCCATCGGACCAAAAAGCTAAATGAACGGACGGTGTTAGATATGACAAACGAAGAATACTGCAAACAACTTGAACGCAGAGTGGCGGAACTGGAAAAAGAAAATGCAGAGCTCCGTGCGCAGTTGGGCATATCTGACACAAAGACTACTGCCGTGGAACCATTACAAGATATATTCCCTGCAGCTGTTCACAAATATAGTTCGCCCGATGAGAAAATTCAATTATTTCGCAGTTTGTTCCGTGGACGCGAGGATGTATTTGCCAAGCGGTGGTATAGCGCCAAAACCGAGAAAAGCGGATATTCCCCCGTCTGCGCCAATGAATGGCGCGAAGGTGTTTGTGTCAAACCAAAAGGTAGTTGCTCAAAGTGTGAAAACCGTGAGTTGGTGGCATTAAGCAATGCGATTCTATATGCACACCTAAGTGGCAAGGATGGATACGGTCGGGATGTGGTGGGACTATACCCCATTCTGCCAGATGACACCTGCTATTTTCTTGCTATAGATTTTGATGACGGTGACTGGAAGGATAATGTCAGCGAAGTGCGAAATATTTGCGCAAGCTGGAATATCCCCTGTGCAGTAGAGCGTTCCCGCAGCGGCGAAGGCGCACATCTTTGGATATTCTTTACCGAGCCAATCTCTTGCAGCGCCGCCCGGAAATTAGGAACAGCATTGATTACTGCTGCGATGGAAAACAGCGGCAAATTAAAACTGGATTCCTATGATCGTATGTTTCCAAACCAGGACACACTCCCTAAAGGCGGTTTTGGCAATTTAATAGCACTTCCCCTGCAGGGGCAAGCCCGCAAAAAGAATAACAGTTCCTTTGTGGATGAAGATTTTGTTGCTTATGAAGATCAATGGGCGTATTTATCGCAAATGCAAAAGCTGTCTGCAATCGAGGTAGAAAATCTTATCCATATGCATAGCCGTGGTGACGGTCTTGGTGTTCTGTGTACAGACGCTGACGAAACCAAGCCTTGGGAAAAACATCCCAAAGCGGTTCTCACAGCTATGGATTTCGAACAGCCGATCGAAATTGTCCGATCCAACATGCTGTATATCGCAAAGGATGCCTTAACTCCACGTGTGCGGAATCAAGTGCTGCGCCTGGCGGCTTTTAAGAACCCGGACTTTTACCGCAGCCAGGCTATGCGTCTGCCAATTTATAACAAGCCACGAGTGATCTGCACTGCAGAAGAACGAGACGGCTATTTAGCTTTGCCCCGGGGATGCGAACAAAGCTTAATAGGTTTGTTGAATGATGCAAACGCGGTATATACAATCACAGATAAAACAAATTCCGGAAAACCAATCAATGTTCAGTTCAAGGGTGTACTACGCACGGAACAGATGCCTGCTGCAGAGGCATTATTATCTAATGAAACAGGTGTTTTATCTGCCACCACTGCCTTCGGCAAGACAGTGATAGCCGCAAATTTGATCGCGCAGCGAAAGGTCAACACACTTGTGCTTGTACATACGCAGGCATTGCTCAACCAATGGAAAAATTCTTTGTCTGAATTTTTAAAGATCAACGAAACATTGCCGGAGTTACCGAAAAAGCGCGGCCGTAAAAAGGAACGATCCGTGATCGGTCAGCTGGGCGGCACGAAAAATACCGTTTCCGGGATTGTAGATATTGCAATTATTCAATCGCTTATTTCCGGTGACGAAGTGAAAGAACTAATCAATGAGTATGGTATGGTGATCGTTGATGAGTGCCACCATATTTCTGCAGTCAGCTTTGAACGGGTTTTGAAAGAGGCGACTGCCAAATATGTTTATGGTCTGACGGCAACCCCAACCCGGCAGGACGGCCATCAGCCGATCATCCATATGCAGTGCGGACCGATCCGTTACATGGTGGATGCTAAGGAGCAGGCGGAAAAGCGAGCTTTTGAGCACTACTTGTTACCTCGTTTTACGACCTACCGTAGTGCGGTAACGGATAAAGGAATTGCCGCTATTTACAAGGACTTGGCAGAAAATGAAATTCGCAATGAGCATATCATAAAGGATGTTATCAAAGCCTTGTCAGATGGCAGAATACCAATTATCTTGACTGAGCGGCGAGAGCATGTGCAGTTATTGGCAAACAGATTGGCTGGTCACTGCAAGAACATTATTACACTGTTTGGCACTGCATCGGCAAAGCTTCGAAGAGAAACAATGGAAAAGTTGCAGGCAATTCCGGCAGATGAGTCGTTAGTAATCATCGCGACCGGCAAATATGTTGGTGAAGGATTTGATTACCCAAGATTGGACACATTATTTTTGGCATTGCCGATTGCTTGGAAGGGCAAGGTCGCCCAGTATGCCGGACGGTTGCACCGTAATTATCCCGGCAAGAACGAAGTGCAAATTTACGATTATGTAGATATTCATGTGCCGGTATTGGAGAATATGTATCAAAAGAGATTGAAGGGTTATGCCGCTATCGGATATAAGATAAAGATCGAAGGTGTGTCCCAAGTCAATCCGGATCTTATTTATGACGGCAAGAGCTTCTATCCCGTGTTCAGCGAGGATGTTCGTAATGCAAAGAGCGAAATTCTAATCGTCAGCCCGTTTATGCGAAAGAGCCGTATTACACAAATCCTGCGGTTGTTATCTGAAGCTATGCTTAATCACGCAAAGGTCGTAATCGTTACCCGTCCTTCAGAGGATTTTCCGGAGAAGGATCAAAAGAGTGTGGTTGAAAATATCCAAAGGCTTGAATCCTATGGCATTGAGGTCCGTCAAAGAGCAGGCTTCCATCAGAAATTCACCGTCATCGATGGTCAAATCGTATGGTATGGAAGCGTCAACTTCCTCAGTTTTGGTACAGCAGAAGAAAGCATCATGCGCTTTACAAGTCACGACATTGCTGGACAATTGATGGATACAGTGCTATAAAAGAAATAAATAGCAAAGCACTTTTGCAAACTCGCAAAAGTGCTTTACATTTTAATACACAGGGGGCACAAGGTTATATCCCATAGATTTTATAACCTATATTAACCAGTTAGCGCTATTTCTATGGGTTTTCCGAAGATTTATACCCCATCAAATTCCATACTAAACCACCTATTATCACCCAATAAGGGGAAAAATAAGGGAAAAACCTTTGTCGAGTTCCCGTTTTCGAAACAAATTTGGTCAAAAAGCTCGGAAAATAAAAGAAAACAGTCAGTAATCATAACAATTACTGACTGTTTCTTGGCAGGGGCACTAGGACTTGAACCCAGAGCCTACGGTTTTGGAGTAAGTCACACCACTTTAACTGCCTTTTTACAACTTTTCATAGCTTTTATATCTTGCGGATTTACGCCCCAAAACCTTGCATACCTTTCCCGGCTTGCTCTGCCGTTGCATAACTTTAACGGACAGATAACGGACAAAAAGACACCTCATTTCATAGCGAGAAATTTT
>JAZNGK010000067.1:0-5159 GCA_045576395.1 Faecousia sp.
TGCATAATATTTCCCTTTCTTCGTGCGTATAAACCAAGTTTACTTGCTTATTATACGATAAAACGATGTATCTTGCAAGGGTGAATTGTTCGGAAAATTTCGGATATCCTACACATAGGAGGGATTTGCTATGGATGATAAGAAAAATGAAAACAAAAATGAAAAGGACGACTTGATTGAATTAGGCACTGAGTTGACCAAAAACAGCAAGGGTAATATTTATACGCTGACCATTATCGGTCAAATTGAGGGGCATCAGGTTCTGCCGGAAACGGCAAAAACCACGAAATATGAGCATATTTTACCGCTTTTGGCAGGTCTTGAAGAAAGCGAAGAGATTGATGGACTGCTTTTGCTTCTCAATACGGTGGGCGGTGATATTGAAGCCGGTCTTGCGATTGCGGAAATGATTGCAGGCATGAAAAAACCGACAGTTTCTTTGGTGCTGGGCGGTGGCCATTCGATTGGTATTCCGCTTGCGGTATGCACAAAAAAATCCTTTATTACGCGTACGGCAAGTATGACTGTCCATCCGGTTCGTATGACAGGCTTGGTAGTCGGCGCGCCTCAAACCTTCCGCTATTTTCATCGGATTCAAGAACAGATTACCGATTTTGTAACCGCCAATTCCGCAATCTCCAAAGAAACCTTTGAGGGCTATATGATGGCGACAGGGGAGATGGCTACTGATGTTGGCACAATCCTTTACGGAAAAGATGCGGTTGCGTCCGGTCTGATTGATTCTTTAGGCGATTTGAATGATGCACTCACAGAACTGCACGCGATGATTGACAAGAAAAAAGAAGAAAAGAAATAATTTTTCGTTCGGGGTGGAAATTTCTCACTAAATATGTTATTATAAAGTGAATTGCTATGGAAAGGGAGGTATACCTGTGTCGATAATAGAGAGTATCGTATATGGATTCGTGTCGGGTTTGTCGGCATTTTTGCCTGTATCCTCCCACGCGCATCAATCGCTGATGTGCTATCTGTTTGGCATAACCACCAGAAATTTCCTTCAGGAAATTCTGGTACATATTGGACTGATGTTTTCTATTTTTGTCGGTTGTCGTGAGATTATCTTTCGTTTGCGACGGGAACAAAAATCAATGTCTGCCACGCGACGACGCAGAACGCGTGCGTTGGACGCAAAAAGCTATTACGACTTACGCCTGCTGAAAACCGCAACATTCCCTTTGCTGATAGGTCTGCTGTTGTATATTACTACGCAAAAATTGGAAAATAATCTCGTTGCGATTATGGGATTTTTTCTTGTAAATGCGTTTGTTTTGCTGGTGGCGGAGCATTCACGGCACGGAAACCGCGATGCCAGAACAATGTCAGGTCTTGACGGCATTGTCATGGGTATTTTGGGTGCGCTTTCCGTATTCCCCGGTGTTTCCCGAACGGCTATGATTGCATCTTACGCGACCGTTCGCGGAGCAGACAGTGAAAATGTAAGCAATTGGGCAATTTTGTTGGGTATTCCTGCGATTGCATTTGCTATCTGCTTTGATGTGTTTCGGATTGTAACCGTCGGTGTCGGTGGCTTTTCGTTCTCTGCGTTTATCGGTTGCCTTTTGTCCGGTGCGGCCGCGTTTACAGGTGGCTATATCGGTATATCTTTATTTAAGGCGATGCTTGCCAATTCCGGTTTTTCTAAATTTGCATATTATTCAATCGGTGCGGCATTGTTTTCTTTCATCATTTATCTGATTACTTAACGGGAGGTTTTTTATGTCTGAACAAAAGTATAAATCGCAGGCAGATAAAGCAGCTGGCTCCAAAAAGTCTAAGAATAAAAAGCTGAAAGAAACTGCCAAGAAAAACACCAAAGGTAAACAGGTTACAGTCAATTCCGTTCCTGCAGAGCGCAACATTCCCGTTCGTGTGATAAGTGCAACCACATTTTTGGGCCTTTTTGTGCTGTTTTTGGTGGTATTTTTCCAGCCCGAGGGCGTGTTTATAAAATTCGTTGAGAATGTGATTCACGGACTTATCGGCAGAGTGGGCTTCCTCGTTTCCATTCCCGGTTTGCTTTACTTATTTATCATTCACGCCTTTAGTGGGAAACGACCTGTAAAAATGCGCTCAATTTGCATTGGTGTATTTATCCTGTTGTGTAGCTGTATTGCCCACCTTAACCTGACCCTTCCCGATATGCCAATCGGCTGGGAAGCAATCAAGACACTCTATGGCGGTGGTATTGACAGTACTTCCGGTGGCATTATTTGCGGTAGTATTGCGATGCTGTTTTTCTGGCTGTTTCGCGGTGCATTTAGCTATATTTTGCTGATTATTGCGGCAATTCTCACCCTTTTGGGTGGTATGCAAATTACAGTCGTTAGTATTATTCGCGCCATTCAAGACCGTCCCCGTCCGAATTGGGAAGAGAAGCCGGTTGAAAGGCAGGAGCCAGCGGCTGTTGTTGTGAATCATATTGCCAATAAGCGAATTGCGTATTTGGAGCATAAACGGGAAGCGCAAAATCAGCAGGTAACGGAACGCGCGCAACCAATCCAGCCTGCAACGCCTGTAAAGCGCGACGAAGATAAGGTTGCGGATATGTTCCGCCAAATTGACAGTGAGATTGAATCGCCGGTTTCGGCTGCCAGCGAATTTGTACCTGCACCTGCCGAAAATGATTCCGTTTCGAAAATGCCGTTATTTGACAAGGAAACGGCGCTTGCCGAGAAGAAGGAAACGAGACGGGTAAGACCGGAAAAGGTTACACCCAAGGAAGAACAGACGCCTGCACAGGCAGTTGCCAAGGAGATTGCGGATTCCGAAAAGACGCAAAAGCCGGAATACTGTTTCCCTCCGTTGGATTTGTTAAAGCTACCCGGCAACAGCGCTGTGGACGGCACAATGGAAATGCGCGAAAATACCCGTCGACTCAATGAAACCTTGGCGAGCTTTAAGATTGAAGCGCATATCATCAATGTAACTCGCGGACCGAGCGTTACCCGATATGAAGTGGAGCTGGAAAAGGGTGTCAGGCTGAATAAGCTGACTACCGCGGCAGATGATATTGCATTGAGCTTGGGTGCAACAGGTGTGCGTATCGCGGCTGTTCCCGGTAAAATCTCTGTGGTTGGTATTGAAGTACCCAATCGCTCGGTTATTACGGTATCTCTACGCGAGGTAATCGACTCGCAGGAGTTTGCAAAAGCAAAATCCAAGTCTTCCTTTGCGGTGGGCAAGGACATTGGTGGTAATTGTATTGTGGGTAATATCGCAAGACTGCCGCATATGCTGATTGCAGGCACAACAGGCTCCGGTAAGTCTGTGTGTATCAATACACTCATCATTTCGCTACTGTATAAGGCAAGCCCCGATGATGTAAAGCTCATTATGGTCGACCCGAAAATGGTTGAATTGGGCATTTATAATGGAATTCCGCATTTGCTGATTCCTGTTGTTACCGATCCCAAAAAGGCGGCGGGCTCGCTACAATGGGCGGTTTCCGAGATGATGCGGCGGTATAAGGCGATGTCCGATGCAGGCGTGCGTGATTTGGAGTCCTTTAACAGTATGATTGACAGCCAACAGATGGAAGGCAAAAAGCTTCCGCAAGTGGTTGTCATCATCGACGAGCTGGCAGATCTGATGCTGGTTGCGGCGAAAGAAGTGGAAGAATCTATCTGTCGGATTGCCCAAATGGGTCGTGCCGCAGGTATCCACTTGGTTATTGCCACACAGCGTCCGTCTGCAGATGTGATTACCGGTCTTATGAAAGCCAATATCCCGTCGAGAATTGCATTTGCGGTGGCATCTGCCATGGAATCTCGGATTATTTTGGATACACAGGGCGCAGAAAAATTGGTAGGCAAGGGCGATATGCTGTATGCACCGATTGGTAATGGCAAGCCGCGTCGTGTGCAAGGCTGTTTCGTAAGCGACCCCGAGGTTGAGGCGGTTGCATCCTATATCAAGGCCAATTATGTTACAAACTATGACCAAGCGGTTATGGAAGAAATTGAACAAAAGGCTATTCAAACCGGCAATAAGTCATCTGCTTCTGACCCCGAGCCGAATGGGGATGAGCTGTCCGGTGATGAAATGCTGCCGTCTGCCGTTGATGTCATTTTGGAAACAGGACAGGCGTCGGTATCTATGCTTCAGCGCCGTTTGAAGCTGGGTTATGCGCGAGCCACCAGAATTGTGGACGAAATGGAAGAAAAGGGCATTGTAGGGCCGTTCCAAGGCAGTAAGCCGCGTGAGATTCTAATTACCAAGGAACAATGGGCAACCATGCGTGCCGGCGGTAATGAGCAGATGGGCTTCGATGACCTCGACGACTACGATGATGAGGACAACGATACGCCGGAGAATTTCTAGTTAACTATTACGGACATAAGTCCGTTTTAGAAATAGCTGATTTATCAGCAAAATATTGCATCGCATCCAAGAACTTGGAGCGACAGCAGGAGGTAAAATAAAATGAACAACAAAACGAAAAAAATGGTAGGAATTGGCCTGTTTACCGCCATAGTAGTGGTACTGCAGCTCTTGGGTGGAGGCATCAAGTTTGGTACGATGTTTTCAATCTCCCTTGTGCTTGTGCCCATCGTGGTAGGTGCAGCTGTTTACGGCTGGCAGGCAGGTGCGTGGCTCGGTTTTGCGTTTGGCGGAGCAGTTTTGCTCTCCGGTGATGCCGGTGCGTTCCTTGCGGTTGACCCCTTGGCAACCGTATTGGTGGTGCTGGTTAAGGGTACTGCCTGCGGATTGCTTTCCGGCTTGGTGTATACTTGGCTGAAAAAATGCAACACCTTATTTGCGGTGATTATCGCGGCAATCGTTTGCCCTGTTGTCAATACGGGCGTTTTTCTGCTGGGCTGTCAATTGTTCTTTTTGGAAACAATTACGCAGTGGGCATCTACATTTGGCTTTGCCAACGCAGGAAATTATATGATATACGGCTTGGCAGGCGTTAATTTTCTGATTGAATTAGGTGTTAACATTCTGCTGGCGCCGGTCATTACCCGTTTGATTACTTACGCAAAGAAATAATGATACATTGAATTGTGCCGACAGCATTTTGAACTGCACCCCATTTGTTAGACAAGTATGATATAATACTTGTACTAAGAAATGGGGTGTTTTTCTATGCCTAAAGGAGTACCGAACAAACGATATACAGGTGAGTTTAAGCAAAT
>JAZNGK010000068.1:0-4072 GCA_045576395.1 Faecousia sp.
GTTGCGGCCTTCCAGCTGATTTTCATTTTCTTCTACTTCGCGGGGCTCTTCCCGTCGTGCCGGCTTTTTCCGGTAATTGTCCTTTTCGGGTCGCATCGTATCATCATCCTTTCTTCTTGAGAAAAGGTCCTATTTTTACCATTATAACAGAAATGCAAAGGCTACACAACTGCATTTTTTTGGAAGTGGCCGCCATCTACCCATAAATTTACAGAAAATTTACCGGAACTTCTTGTATCATTCGTTGCAGAGGACGGAAAAATGTGTTATGATATGCAAAAAGACACCCCCCAAGGAGGCAAATTATGGATTCAAATCGAAATTACCCCCCAAAAAAGCCGGACGGTAAGAAGCCGAAATTTCGCCTTTTGTTTACGCTTATGGTTACTGTTGCGATTGTTTTGGTTATCGGTTCGGTTTACAATGCTGTAGCCAGGAGCCAATATAAACAGACCACCTTTACCGAATTTATGACGGAAATGAAAAACAACAATTTGAAAGAGGTGGAAATCCGCGGCGACCGTATTGTTTATATGACAAAGGAAGAGGCGGAAAATCAGAAGAAGGCGTATTATACAGGTCTGCCGAACGGAGATGTCTATGGGCTTATCAATGAGCTGTATGCTATGGGCACATCCGTAGATTGGAGAATTGTTGAGGATAATTCCACAATTCTGATGATACTGTATTATGTCCTTTTGTTTGGCGGTGTCCTTGGCGCGATGGCGATGCTCACCAGAAAAATGGGTGGCGGCATAGGCGCTATGGGTGCAAACAAGGCAAAGGTCTATATGGAAAAGCAGACCGGTGTTACCTTCAAGGATGTTGCCGGACAGGACGAGGCAAAGGAATCGTTGCAGGAGATTATAGATTTTCTCCATAACCCCCAAAAATATACGGAAATCGGCGCAAAGCTCCCTAAGGGCGCGCTGTTGGTCGGCTCTCCCGGTACCGGCAAGACCTTGCTTGCCAAGGCGGTTGCAGGCGAAGCCAATGTGCCCTTTTTTTCTATTTCCGGCTCGGACTTTGTGGAGATGTTTGTAGGTGTGGGTGCAAGTCGGGTGCGTGATTTGTTCCGCGAGGCGGCAAAGGTTGCGCCTTGTATTATCTTTATTGATGAAATCGATGCGGTGGGTCGCTCACGCGATTCCCGTTATGGCAGTAACTCCGAGCAGGAGCAGACGCTCAACCAGCTTTTGGGCGAGATTGACGGCTTTGATTCCTCGAAGGGTGTGGTGTGCCTGGCCGCCACCAACCGACCGGAGATTTTGGATAAGGCGTTGCTGCGCGCAGGTCGTTTTGACCGGCAGATTGTGGTAGACCGTCCCAATTTGCAGGGCAGATTGGATACCCTAAAGGTACACACCCGAAAAATCAAATTGTCCGACGATGTGGATTTACGGAAGATTGCGCAAGCCACAGCCGGTGCGGTCGGCGCGGATTTGGCAAACCTTGTAAACGAAGCGGCTTTGCGCGCGGTACGCAAGGGTCGGAAGACGGTCAATCAAGAGGATTTGCTGGTGTCGTTTGAAACGGTGATTGCCGGTACAGAGAAAAAGAATACTGTGCTTACCGATATGGAAAAGCGCATGGTCGCCTATCATGAGGTAGGTCATGCGTTGGTTGCCGCGTTGGAAAAGCACGCCCAGCCTGTATCCAAAATCACCATTGTGCCCCATACTTCCGGCGCACTGGGATATACCATGCAGATGCCCGAGGAGGAGAAGTACTTGCAATCCTCGCAAGAATTGCTGACGGAATTGCGTACCTTGGTGGGCGGTCGTGCCGCTGAGGAGCTGGTATTTGCCGTACAGACCACCGGCGCCGCGAACGATATTCAACGGGCAACTGCTTTGGCGCGGAATATGGTTACGGTGTACGGTATGAGCGATGCGCTGGGTCTGATGGCGCCGGCAACGGTGAGCAATCAGTATTTGGACAATCAAGCCTATTTGGATTGCTCGCAAGAAACCTCTGCATTGGTGGATAAGGAAGTGCAGAAATTGCTTAACACCTGCTATGGCGAGGCGAAGGAATTGCTTGCTTCTCATCGGGCTATGCTTGATGAAATTTCCGAATTCCTGCTGACCAAGGAAACGATTACAGGCGATGAGCTGATGGCGTTTGTCAATGCGGATAAAACCGCGCTCGCAGATGCCGCGGATTTTGAGCCGGAAACAACCGAATAAACACTTATCGGGCGTGTGGAATCACACGCCCGATATTTTTGCGCGCACGCATTTTGTGATTGTGTGCCGTGGGTGTAAAATTCGACGCCCTTTTTTTGTATGCTTTTCACAAACATACAAAAATATAAAAAATTCTGCTTTTTTCTATTGACTTTCGTTCCTGTTTGTGCCAATATATTGTGTAGAAACGCTTTTTTAACACAATATATTGTGTCTATGGCAATTTCACAGGAGAAAGGACAGAGAGAAAGATGATTCAGAGCATTATTAAGCGCGATGGGCGTGTGGTTCTTTACGACCAGAACAAAATCGCGGCTGCAATTTTGAAGGCATTGGAAGCCTCCGGCGACGGAAATGCCGCCGATGCCGCTTGCGTTGCCAACGATGTGCAACGGGAGCTGGAAGGTCGCTTCGTTGACCAATCCCCCAACATTGAAGCCGTACAGGACACCGTAGAACGCCAGCTGATGAACCATGGCTTTACGGATGCGGCCAAGGCTTACATTCTGTACCGCGCCAACCGTACGCGCGCCAGAGAGGCAAACACCAAGCTGATGAAGACCATCGATGAGATTACCAACATCGATGCCCGTATCAGCGATATGAAGCGCGACAATGCCAATATCGACGGCAATACTGCCATGGGCAGTATGCTCCAAATCGGCGCCGCGGGCGCAAAGGCCTACAACGAGATGTACCTGCTCCGTCCCGAGCACGCCAAGGCCTACCGTGAGGGCGATATTCACATTCACGACTTTGACTTCTACAGCCTTACCACCACCTGCTGCCAGACTGATATTATCAGACTGTTCAAGGGCGGCTTCTCCACCGGTCATGGCTACCTGCGTGAGCCGCAGAGCATTCAGAGCTATGCGGCGCTGGCTGCCATCGCCATTCAGTCTAACCAGAATGACCAGCACGGCGGTCAGTCGATTCCTAACTTTGACTACGGTATGGGCGAGGGCGTTGCCAAGACCTATCGCAAGGCATTTGCCCGCCGTCTGCGGGATGCTGTGGAGGATTATCTGGATTTGGCAGATGCCGCTGATGCAATTGCCGCTGTGATTGCCGATGCGGAAAAGGCAACCGGCGAGGTGGCAAAGCTGGAAAGCAGCGCTACATACATTGCCGCTGTGGTGGCAGGTCTGGACAAGACCTTTGGTATGGGCAAGGATAAGGCAGAAAAGCTGGTCAAGCGGGCTGCCGAGCGTGCCTACAAGAAGACTGACCGCGATACCAAGCAGGCAATGGAGGGCTTTGTACATAACCTGAACACCATGCACTCCCGCGCCGGTGCGCAGACCCCCTTCTCCTCTATCAACTACGGCACTGACACCTCTCCCGAGGGACGTATGGTTATCAAAAACGTGCTGCTGGCGCTGGAGGCCGGTCTGGGCCATGGCGAGACCTGCATCTTCCCCATTCACATCTTCAAGGTCAAAGAGGGCGTCAACTACAATGAAAACGATCCCAACTACGACCTGTTCCGCTTAAGTATGCGGGTCAGCGCCAAGCGCCTGTTCCCCAACTACACCTTCCTGGACGCACCCTACAACCTGCAGTACTACGTCCCCGGCCGTCCCGAGACGGAAGTGGCCACTATGGGCTGCCGTACCCGCGTGATGGGCAACGTCTACGACCCCACCCGTGAGATTTCCTACTCCCGCGGCAACCTGTCGTTCACCTCTATCAACCTGCCCCGTCTGGCCATTGAAAGCAAGGGCGATGAAAAGCTGTTCTATGAAAAGCTGCAGGCAATGCTGGAGTTGGTTGCCCAGCAGCTGCTGGACCGCTTCGAGATTCAGGCAAGCAAGCACATCTACAACTATCCGTTCCTGATGGGTCAGGGTGTCTGGCTGGACTCCGATAAACTGTCCCTGAAC
>JAZNGK010000069.1:0-5702 GCA_045576395.1 Faecousia sp.
TACATACCGGGGCGCTTGCGAACCGCCTCCAAGCCTTCCAGCACCTGGATTTGTTCACCGCCATATTCTTGTGTTACCTTGGTTTCTTCAGACATAAATTGCCTCCTATGCCAATTGAAAAAATATAAATCCTTCGTTAAAAATTTAGAATCATTGTCAATTAAATAATCTGTCCGTTACGGATTTGAATGGTTTTCCCCAATTTGGTAAAACGGCTCGGCTCACAGCAGGTAATGAATACCTGCCCTTGGGTGATTTGGTTAAGTACAAAATCCTGCCGACAGGGGTCAAGCTCCGAAAGCACATCATCAAGCAATAGAATCGGCATCTCTCCCGATTCCGTTTGCATCAAGGCTCTCTGTGCTAATTTTAGACTGATTGCGGCCGTTCTAACCTGCCCCTGCGAGCCGAAGGCTTTCAGCGACAGACCCGAAAGCGTTACATCAAAATCGTCCTTATGCGGACCCGTTAAGCACTGACAGCTCTCCAGCTCCGCCCGATAATGGCTTTGCAAATGCGCTTGCAGGCATTGTTCCAATTCGGTAACAGGTGCAAAGGGATTTTCGATATTCGACACCGTTCGATAGCTTAAGAGAAATTCCTCTTTTCCGCCTGAAAAATTCGAATGAAATACCTCTGCCTCACGCCCTAAGCCTGCGAAAAACCGCGCCCGATAGGAAATGAGAATCGCCCCAACCTGGCACAATCGTGTATTATACTCGGGCAAAATGTCCAAGATGGCAGGATTTTCAAATCTATCCTTCAAAATGCGGTTTTTCTGCTCCAAAATCCGATTGTACTCACCCAACGCGGATTCATAATTGGGTCGCAGTTGGCAGATTGCATTATCTGCCAGCCGTCGACGGGCGCTTGCGCCGCTTTTGAGTACCATCAAATCCTCGGGGCAAAACAGAACGGTCTGCAATATTCCGTTAATATCGCCTGCTGTTTTCTTTTTCACACCGTTGGAAAAAAGTTGACGGGGTCTTGCGCTCGGAAACAGCACCCAGCGAAGTGTCTGCTCGCGTTCCTGCGAAAAGAGCTTGCCTTCAATTTGCGCAAAGTCTGCATTCAGGCGCACCAATTCTCTGCTTTTTTGGGTACGAAAGCCACGCCCCGACCCGAGGTAAGCAATTGCCTCTAACAAATTCGTCTTCCCTTGGGCATTATCGCCCACAAGAAGATTCACTTTTTCATCAAATTCCGCCTGTATGCTTTGATAATTGCGAAAATTTTCCAAACACAGTTGATTAAGCCTCATGATTACAAATTACAAAATGTCCCCCCATAAAGGAAAAGGTATCGTCTTTGTAGAGCTTTTTGCCACGCATCGTGCAGACCTCTCCGTTGACCTTTACCTGTCCTTCCAGAATCAGTTGCTTTGCCTCACCGCCTGAATAGACAAGGTTGGCATACTTCATCGCGTCCTGCAACTTAATGAATTCTGTATAAATGACAAGGGGTTTTGCATCGGGTTGTTTTTTGGTTACGGTTACTTTCATATATTCTCCTTAAGCCTGCTTAATTTTTAATACGCACAGGCAGGACCATATAAGCAAAATCCTGTTTATCGTCCACGGGGGTCAGTACAATGGGGCTTAAGCTGTTGGTCAATTCCAAACAGACCTCTTCGGCAGGCACAGCGCGGAGCGCATCTATCAAATAGCGCACATTAAAGCCGATTTCCAGCTCTTTTCCGTCGCCTGCAAGCGCGCATTTATCCTCTGCCACGCCAATGGTGGTATTGGTGCGCAGAAGCAGCTCTTGATTGGAAAATACACAGCGAACAGGGCTTTTGTATTTTTCCGAAACAATCAAACCTACGCGCTCAATGCTCGATGCCAAATCGCACACATGCGCCACCAACTTTACGGGGCAATCCACAGGCACGACCTTGCGCCAATCCAAAAATTCTCCGTCAAGCAGACGGCAAATAATTGTCGCTGTACCGATTTGGAACAAAATATGCTTACTGCCTAAGGTAAAGGCAACATTCTCGTCCCCGTCCTGCAGAATTTTTTCTACTTCCTTCAAGCCCTGCGCAGGCACAACAAAGGAGAGTGTTCTTGCCGTGGTATTTTCACAATGGTAGGTGCGTCTTGCCAGGCGGAAGCCGTCAACTGCAATTGCGGAAACGGTATTTTCTTCCACTTCAAATTTCACGCCTGTGTGAATCGGTCTGCCTTGATTTTCAGAAACGGCAAAAATTGTGCCGTTAATCAGCTCTTTCATCGCAAGCTGAGGAATCCGAATACTCTTGCCGTCGCCGACATCAGGCAGCTCCGGATAATCCTCGGCAGATTCCGCGGAAATGGTAAAGGAAGCATAACCTGCGCGAATGGAAACCTTATAATTCTCGTCCACAACCACCGTTACCAAGCCTTCGGGCAGTTTGCGGATAATATCACCGAACAGCTTTGCAGGCAACACACATTCGCCCACATCACCGACCTCTGCATCAATCAAATAGGTAATGGCTGTTTCCATATTATAGCCGGTCAGACTTAAGCCGTCTCCGGCACGGCACAAAATACCTTCTATGGCAGATAACGCACTTTTTTGTGCAACTGTTCGACAGGTAATATTGAGTCCCATTACCAGCATACTTTTTTCACAGGTGAAACGCATATATAAAACCCTTCTTTCTAAAAAATAAGAAATATAAATATAAAAATAGATATTTTAGGTAGTAATAACAGCAGTAGTACTTTCTTTTGTGGAAAAGTCTGTTTTTTCTTACGGACACAAGATATTTTTTTACACAGGGAAACGGTAGAAAAACGGAAATTTTCAACAGACGAAATTGAATGCGAAATATATCCTTTTTTTCCACAGAAAAACTTTCCACAATCCATAACCCCTGTGGATAATTTTATAGGCAGGAATTGATGTTGGCGGTAATGTCGCGAATGTGATTTTGCAGGGCGGTATTGCCGGACTTCAATTCACCTTCTACCTTGGTAATGGAGTTTAATATCGTTGTGTGGTCTCTATCACCGAATTCTTTGCCGATGTTGGGGGTGGAGAGATTGGTCAGCTTTCGAATGAGATAAATGGCAATATGGCGCGCCTCGGCAATTTCCTTTGTCCGCTGGGTACCGCGAATGGTCGTTTCGTCCAAATGGTAGAATTTGCAAACCTGACTGATAATCAAATTCGGGGTCGGCAGGGCATCGTTTTCAAATTTGAACATATCCCGAATGACATTTGAAATATTCTCAAGCGTAAGCTGCATACCGTCTAAATCGTGGTAGGCTTTGATTTTCTTGACCGTACCTTCAATTTGACGGACATTGTTGGTAACATTCACCGCGATGAAATTGCACACTTCATCGGACAAATCCAGCCCCAACGACAGCGCCTTTGTTTTGATAATCGCCATACGGGTTTCGTAATCGGGCGGTTGAATGTCCATAATCAAGCCCCATTCAAAACGGGTACGCAGGCGGTCCTCCAGGGTGAGCATATCGCTCGGCTTTCGGTCGGAGGTCATGACAATCTGCTTGTGCTCCTCAAAGAGCTTGTTGAAGGTATGGAAAAATTCCTCCTGGGTCGATTCCTTGCCGGCAATAAATTGAATATCGTCAATGAGAAACAGGTCAGCTTCCCGATATTTACTGCGGAACTCAATGTTTTTACCTGTTTGAATGGCGGCAATCAGCTCATTGGTAAATTGGTCGCCCTTGATATACACTACATTGGTGCTGGGATTATTCTTGCGGATAGCATTGGCAATTGCGTACAGCAGGTGCGTTTTGCCCACGCCCGGAGGGCCGTACAGAAACAGGGGATTATATACCTGCCCCGGGGTCTGCGATACGGCAATCGATGCGCTGTGCGCCATACGGTTAGACGGACCGACAATGAAATTATCAAAGGTAAATTGGGTGTTAAAATCCATCGAAGAGGGTTGCGTGCCTTGATTTTTGTAGGCCTCATATTCCTCTGTTCCGAAGACCTTTAATTTGGCATCGGAATTGAAAATATCCTTCAGCGCGTCCTGCACATACTCGGTGCAACGACGGATAATGACATCCTTGCGGAACTCGTCGGGGGTGTAGATAATTAAAAACTCCTCGTCCAGCGAAACGACCTCGGCATCGTCAAACCAGGTCGATACCATCGTCGAGGTAAGCCGTTCCTCCAAATAGCTTAAAACCTTCGCCCAAACATAGGCAGATGCGTACATAAAAAACTCCTTTCTCTCTGAAAAAACCGATTCTTCTACAGAAAAACAAAGCATAAATTTTCATCTTGTATTTTATCACAAGCCCAAGAAAAAAACAAGGTTTTTTTCCACAGATACAATATAAAAAAAGAAATACGAAAATTGCGCTTTTTCTGTGATGCTATTTTATCACACCTTTTGTGAAAAATCTTCCCAACATTTTACCAACCTTTTACAGGGGAATTCCACATAAGGGAAAATGGTTTTGAATAAATCGTAAATAATCCGTTATTTCCCTTGCAAAAACCAAAATATGTCCATATAATAAGGTCAAGAATACTGCCAAAGGTGGATTTTATGAATCGCATTTCTCAATTTTTACGCCATTTTATGTTGGGTCGCTACGGTACGGATAAGCTGAATATTTCTATTTTGGCGTGCGGCGTGCTGTGCGCGTTGCTGTCGATGTTCCTGCGTGTGCCGATTTTGACCTTGGCTTTGACCCTGCTTTCGTATGCGCTGATGATTTGGGCGATTTTTCGTATGCTCTCGCGCAATACCTACAAGCGCTATCAAGAGAACAGACGGTATCTGCGTCTGTTGGAACGGGTGAAGGACCGCGAGCATCGGTATTATGACTGTCCGCGTTGTCGGCAGGTCGTGCGCGTACCGCGCGGAAAGGGTAAAATTTCCATAACCTGCCCCAAATGCGCAGAGAAATTCATTCGGAAAACATAAGGGCGTGTATCAAGCACGCCCTTTTTTGAGGGAAATCATTTATGAAACATAAGATTTTACAATATGACCCGTATTTAGCCCCCTACCGTGCGGATTTTGACCTGCGAATGGCGCGCTATCAAAAAGCCTGCGCCCAGCTGGGGGACTTGAATGAATTTGCCAACGGCTACGCATATTTTGGCTTTCATAAGACCGAAGACGGCTGGATTTACCGCGAGTGGGCACCCGAAGCCGAAAAGCTTTACTTAACGGGTGATTTCTGCAATTGGGAACGGTATGCCTATCCGATGCAACCGAAGGAAAACGGTGTTTTCGAGCTGTGTCTGCCTGCCGATATGCTCAAAGACGGTATGACGGTTATGACGGTGGTGGTGCATAACGGACAGGCGCTTGAACGCATACCCCTGTATGCCCGTCGCGTGGTGCAAAACCCCGCCGACAACAGCTGGAATGCCCAAATTTATGACGAACCCCCGTTCCCCTGGACGGACGGAGCTTTTCAGCCACAGAAAAAGCCGTTTATCTATGAATGTCATATCGGCATGGCGCAGGAAGAAGGACGGGTCGGCACCTACGCGGAATTTTGCGCGAATATCCTGCCGAGAATCAAAAAATTGGGCTATAACACCCTGCAAATTATGGCGATTATGGAGCACCCGTATTACGCCAGCTTTGGCTATCAGGTAACCAATTTCTTTGCTCCGTCCTCTCGCTTCGGAAGACCCGAGGAATTGAAAATGCTCATCAATACCGCCCATAGCATGGGTATCGCGGTGCTGTTGGATGTGGTACACTC
>JAZNGK010000070.1:0-3750 GCA_045576395.1 Faecousia sp.
CAAGGAGTCTTATCAATTTATAGACTTTTTACAACGGGCCGGTCAGCGGTATTGGCAGATTTTACCGTTGACGCCGACGGGCTACGCGGATTCTCCTTATCAATCCTGCTCTACTTATGCAGGCAATCATTATTTGATTGACTTGGATTTGTTAGTAAAGCAGGGACTGCTGAAGCAGGAGGAGATTGATAAATACAGCTGGAGCAGGACGGAAAACCGTGTGGACTTTGGCCTTTTGTATGATGCAAGGCTGTCTGTGCTTCGGTATGCGTTTAACCGTTTTTCCGATTGGGATAGGCTGGATGCGTTTTGTCGTGAGAATGACAATTGGCTGCCCGATTTTGCCCTGTTTATGGCGCTTAAGGCGCAAAAGGGCGGTCTGCCTTGGTATGCGTGGGAGGAGGGACTCAAGCGCAGAGAGCCGGAGGCTGTTTGGCAGGCGCGCAAAGCGTTCAAGGAGGAGATTCGATTTTACTGCTTTGTGCAGTATTTATTCCATAACCAATGGGAAGCTTTACGCACCTATGCCCACGCGGCAGGTGTTTCGATTATCGGAGATGTGCCTATTTATGTGCCGTATGACTCGGCAGATGTTTGGAGTAATCCCGAGTTGTTTTTCCTGGATGAAAATTTGACCCCTGTGGAGGTGGCAGGTTGCCCACCGGACTGCTTTAATGAGGACGGTCAGCTGTGGGGCAATCCCTTGTATCAATGGCAGGCGCACAAAAAGGACGGTTACAGCTGGTGGCTACAACGGTTACAGGGTGCAAAAAACCGCTATGATATGATTCGCATTGACCATTTCCGCGGTTTTGCAGGCTATTATGCCGTACCGTTCGGTGCGAAAAATGCACGAAAGGGGCGGTGGGTTGTCGGCCCCGGTTTGGATTTTATGCGCACCATTCGGAAGAAATTGCCGGATATTCCCATGATTGCAGAGGATTTGGGCTTTTTGACTGAGGATGTTCATGCGTTGCGTGATGAGGCCGGCTATCCCGGCATGAAGGTGCTGGAATTTGCCTTTGATGCCGATGCGGATAACCAATATTTGCCGCATACCTATTGCAAAAATACGGTCTGTTATACCGGCACGCACGACAATATGCCGCTAAAGGCATGGCTCAAAGAAGCCGACAAAAAGACCGCGGATTTTGCGCTTGCCTATATGGGTCGTCCGCAAAATCCGGTGTGGGGAATGATTCGGCTGTGTATGGCGAGTGTGTCGGATTTGGCGATCGTGCAAATGCAGGATTATTTGGAGCTGGGTGGGGAAGCGCGAATGAATTTCCCCGGCACCTGTTCTTCCGACAATTGGACTTTTCGCTTTGCACACGGCTTTGCCGATGCGGCTTTGGCTGATAAAATAAAAGGTT
This sequence comes from Faecousia sp., assembly GCA_045576395.1. Lineage (GTDB taxonomy): Bacteria > Bacillota > Clostridia > Oscillospirales > Oscillospiraceae > Faecousia. The sequence goes on from JAZNGK010000070.1 coordinate 1,374, forward strand.
TGACCCGTACCTACGGGCGGCTGTGAGATAGGAAACGGAGAATGTATGATGTATAATTGTTTGAATATTTTGAAGTGGACGGAAGCAAAGCTGAAGTACACTTACGATGTATCCTTGCGTGAGGCCAATGCCCAAGAGTTACATGAGGCTTTGGGCGAGGCGGTGATGATGGCGATTTCCGACAATTGGAATCATGCCAAGCACACCCGTATGCCTGCAAGAAAGGCATATTATATCTCCGCGGAGTATTTGATTGGCAGATTGGTCTATTCCAATCTCTACAATCTCGGCATTTTGGACGAGATGAAACAGCTGTTTGCCCAACGGGGTGTGGATTTGACCATTTTGGAAGAGGTGGAAGATGCGGCACTCGGCAACGGCGGTTTGGGTAGATTGGCAGCTTGTTTTTTGGATTCTGCCGCGAGTACCGATATTCCGCTGTCGGGCTACGGTCTGCGGTATCGCTTCGGCTTGTTTAAGCAGAGCTTTGATGCAGATGGCTCACAAAAAGAGAATGCAGACGATTGGGCGAAATTTGGAGACCCTTGGTCCTATCGTCGGTATAACCATACGGTCAAGGTGCAGTTTCCCGACCACACCGTTTTGGCTGTGCCGTATGATGTGCCTGTGATTGGTTACGGAACGCAGAATATTAACACCTTGCGCCTGTGGCAATGCGAGGCGGAGGAGGAGCTGGACTTTAACGCCTTTAACGACCAGGATTATCTGCGTGCCTTGACACAGAAAAACAAGGCCGAGGATATCACCCGTGTGCTGTATCCCAACGATTCGACCTGGGAGGGCAAGCGCCTCCGTATTAAACAGCAGTATGTGCTTTCGTCTGCGTCCTTGCAGGATATGATTCGGGTTTACAAGACAGCGCATGGCACAGATATGACCCATTTTGCAGACTTTTACTGCGTACAGCTCAATGATACCCACCCTGCCATGTCCATTCCCGAGCTGATTCGGTTGTTGATGGCTGAGGGTATGGATTTCGAGCAGAGCTTTGCTGTGGCACAGAAAACCTTCTCTTACACCAACCATACGGTTATGGGTGAGGCGTTGGAGAAGTGGGATTTGGAGCTTTTGCGCTCCGTGGTGCCCGAGATTGTGGATATTATCCTGCGTATTGACGAAAAGCTTAGACGCGAGCATCCGAATCTGTTTATTGTGCGTGATAATACCGCACATATGGCAAATTTGTCGGTGTATGTGGGCACCTATGTCAATGGCGTGGCGGAGATTCACTCCCAGATTTTGAAGGACGATGTGTTCCGCGCGTGGTATGAGGCATTTCCCGAGCGATTCCAAAATAAGACCAACGGGGTTACGCCCCGTCGGTGGATGGGCTTGTGCAATCCCGAGCTGACGCAGCTGATTAAGTACCGCATCGGCGGAGATTTCTTGAAGAATTTGGATAAGCTCCATAAGCTAAAGCCTATGATTGACGATGACTTTATCCGTCAGTTCAATGCGGTGAAACGGCAGAAGAAGGAACAGCTGTGCGATGTGATTTATAAGCGCGAGGGTGTGAAGCTGAATCCCGATTTCCTGTTTGATGTGCAGGTAAAGCGCTTGCATGAGTATAAGCGACAGCTACTCAATGCGCTGTCTATTGTGGACATTTACTTCCGCTTAAAAGACGGCAGTTTGCCGGATTTCCAACCGACGGTTTACTTGTTCGGTGCAAAATCCGCCCCTGGCTATGCCCGTGCCAAGGCGGTGATTCGGTATATCAACCGTATTGCGCGAATGATTAACAACGACCCGGAGATGGAAAATAAGCTCAAGGTGGTCTTTGTGCAAAATTATAATTGCTCTTATGCCGAATCGATTATTCCTGCGGCAGATATTTCTGAACAGATTTCTCCTGCCGGTACGGAGGCTTCCGGCACAGGTAATATGAAGCTGATGCTCAATGGCGCGGTTACGCTGGGCACGCTGGACGGCGCAAATGTGGAGATTGTCAAAGAGGCAGGCATGGAGAATAATTATATTTTTGGTGCTACCGTTGACCAAATCAATGCCGCCAGGGATAGCTACTATGCCCGTGGCATTTACGACACCAATCCCAGATTGCATCGGGCTATTGACACCTTGGTGGATGGTACGGTACCCACAGACGATGACCAAAGAGAGCTGTATCACGCGCTTCTTGACGGTACGCATTGGCATAAGGCAGACCACTACTTCCTGCTTATGGACTATGAATCCTACATGGAAGCAAAGCTGCGCGCCAATCGGGATTACGCGGATAAGATAGGCTTTGGCCGCAAGTGCTTAATGAATATTGCCAGCGGCGCAAAGTTCTCTTCTGACCGAACGATTCGCCAATATGCAGAGGAAATCTGGCACATTGAGCCGACACAATATT